>DAIOXA010000052.1:0-3915 GCA_036758185.1 Bacillota bacterium | reverse complement strand
AGAGATTACCGGCTATATCTATGAGCCGTGGCACTACCGGTATATTGGGGTGGAACTGGCCCAGGAGTGGAAGGAATCGGGGCTAACTCTAATTGAATTCCTGCGCTCCATCAACCAGGCAAATTAGCCCGGTTTTTCTCTTGCCCAGCGTAGGCAGGAACGGGGCCGGTTTCAGAGAATATATAGATAGGTGAATGCGGGGTAACAGCCATACCTGGAGCTGTGACTTCATTATGAGCAAGAATAGAAGGAGGCGGTCATTTTGGGGTGTTTTGACAAAGTAGTAAACCGGAGGGGGACTTGTAGCGCCAAGTGGGATGGCCATGCTCAGATGGGGGCGCCGGAAGATGCCCTGCCCCTGTGGGTGGCGGATATGGATTTTGAGACCATGCCTGAAGTAACCCAGGCAATAAAGAAGCGTATAGGCCATGAGCTGTATGGCTATCCCCTCCCCTCCTCGGCATACTATCAGAGTATCCAGGGTTGGATGCAGCGGCGGTTTAACTGGGACATAGCGGAGGACTGGATAGTCACTGTTCCAGGAGTGGTCCCTGCCATCAGCCTGGCCCTCGACGCCTTTAGCAACCCAGGGGACGCTGTCCTAATCCAGCCTCCCGTCTACCCGCCCTTTGCTAACTGCGTCACCGGTAGCGGTCGCCAGTTAGTAAAAAACCCCCTGGTTCTCCAGGGTGAGCAGTATAACGTTGACTTTCAAGATATGGAACAAAAGATTATGGCCAACGCCGTCAAGCTCTTCATCCTTTGCTCCCCCCACAACCCTGTGGGCAGGGTATGGACCCCAGAAGAACTAAAGAAAATGGCAAGTATCTGTCTCAAGCACAATGTCCTCATAGTCTCCGATGAAATTCATCAGGATCTGACCTTCCCAGGCATCCGCCACTATCCCTTGTCAGCCCTGGATCCGGCTTATCAAGACATCGCCATCATCTGTACCGCCCCCAGTAAGTCATTTAACCTGGCGGGCTTGCAGGCCTCCAATATCATCATCGCCAACTCGGCACTACGGGAAAAGTTCCAGACATCGGCGAAATGCTGGGGCATCGGCAAGATCAACAGCATAGGGATGGTGGCCTGTCAGGCGGCCTATACCCATGGCGATGCCTGGATGGACGAAGCCATGGCTTATATAGCTGCCAACAGGGACTATGTTCAGCACTTCCTGGCCACCTACTTGCCCCAAGTTAGATTGATCGAGGGCCAGGGACTGTACCTGCTGTGGCTGGATTTCAGGGCGCTGGGCCTGTCTCCTGAGGAGTTAGAGCAGTTCCTGTTGCATCGGGCCAAGCTTTGGTTGAATCAGGGTTATACTTTTGGCGAAGAGGGCCAAGGCTTCGTCCGCCTCAACATCGCCTGCCCCCGGGTAACCCTCGAGAAGGCCCTGAAGCAGCTAGCATCAGCCATTGGGTTGTCGTAGGTCCATTGTCCTGGTCCAGCGACAAAGTTCCTAGTGGCTGATTTTCACCAATTACCCAGTGCTAGTTGGCAATAACGCGGGTGCCGGAAATAATGTCATGAAAAGCACCCCTTTCCTTATCCATGACCATGGATAAGATACTGCCTACCACCAAGGGCGGGGCCAGGATTGACAGTATTAGGAAGATAGGGCGGCGGGATTCAGATCCCAGCATTATTTGAAATGCGAAACAGATCTGGATACATTCCCTCAATCCAGCTTTGTAACCTGATTACACTGGGGATGGCGAGACCAATAAGGTATCCCGCGAATATTACTAAGTCGATTAAAAAGACAAAGCATCTCTTCCCAGGCTTCTGCTGCGACAAACACAATAGTTCCTCCAATCTCAGCCGCTAAGGGTACCGGAAGTCCATTAGCCAGGACAAGGACCCCAGTGGCTGATGCTATTTCCCAAGGCGCTGGTAATATAGCCATGCCCGGACGGTATGCCAAAGGGTTAAGAGCAGCACAAACCCGTATAGGCTGAGCAGGCCTAGGCTTAAGTATTGTGTTCCGTGTTTGACCAGGTTATCAATTTCAGGTTTGGCCAGGGCCAAGATCCAGGGAAGATAAATGCCAGCTGTTAGGCTGATGGCAATGGCCGTCTGCAGGGCAGACTTCCGCTGGGATTTCTTGTCGTTCAGGGGTGGCGGTTGGGCTGTCCTGATATTCCTGGCCCATATCGTCCAGGAGCCATAATGGTTGTGGACAGTGTAGATCGGAGTCCAGCCTGCTTCAGTATGGTGGTTATAGTACTTATGATCGGTCATCAGCTGGTAATCTATACAGTACTTTACCCTACGTCCTTTGCCTTTGGTATAAAAGAATTTGTTTCCCTGGACTTGATGTAGTTGGTAACCCTTGCCTTCCATAGCTTCCAGCCACTGCTCCAGCCTGTCTGGGGAAGTGGTCCAGCCGAACCTTCTCATGATAATGAAGTGTTCGGGAGGACGCATCTCAAGCACTAGCTTATCCTTTCTCCGGGATATTAGGGACAAGGTAATCACAGCTAGGATGTAGAGGGTAGTTAGTATGAATAGCATCAGCAGCATCCAGAGGGGGAGTTCTCCCTCAATTAGTCCCCATTGGCATAGAGCCGCTATTATCCAGAGGGGGATAAGGATTAGGCTTATGGCTACCTGGAGGGTGAAGGAAAACCTTTGCAGGGAAAACCTTGATCTAGTTCTTTGCTGTTCTCCTTGGGGGAATAGGCGAATCTCTTCCTGGGGACAGGAGTTGCTGACGACATACCAATCCTTATGTAGTACCTCCGGCACCCAACCCTCCTCCAGCAAGGCTAGGGGAGGGCTGCCGTTAACCGGGTTAAAGCCTGTTCCATAGGTTACAGTGCGGGGCTTGCCTACCTTGAAGCGAAACAAGCCCCATCGATTTATTTCTGTTAGATGATGGCCGCAGGCAGCCTTTTGGGATAGCCAGTTTTCTACCTTTTCAATTCTGAATTTCCAAAAGGGCATCCAAGAATTCACGCTGTCACCCCCAGTCTTAGATTAAAGATAGGTATGATCAGTTGCGAGTTGAAGCTTGCTTCTTAGTGCGCCGGTAGTAGAGCAAGATCTGGATGATTAGGGATAGAAAGATAAGCACTCCCAGACCACAAATCACGCTAATAACCATGAATTCAGGCCTTTCAATTGTTGCCCTGAGCACGGCCACATAATAGGCAATGGCGAAGGGGATTGGTGCCATCGTCTGAGCTGCCACAAACAAAGCATGGCGCAGCATGTGCTTATAATCGGTGTACAGAGGCTGGGGTGCCTGGTCTTGATATTGCTTAGCCCATATGCTCCACACGGCAAAGCTACCCCGAGTGACAGGGATCAGGTTCCAACCTGCCCCGCGGTGAGACACATAATAACTGCGGTCAACCATAAACTGAAAGTCTACACAGTACTTGACTTTTCGGGCCTTGCCCCTGGCGAAGGAAAAGGTGAGTCCAGCCCTACTCACTCCGCGTAAGTAGTACCCTTGACGCTCCATTTTTTCCAGCCATTGTTCCAGTTTGTCCGGGGAACGAAACCAGCCGATCTTAACTTTTTTTGTAAGCCCCTCAGGGAGCACCAAATATCGAAACCATTCTTCGCTATGCAGCAACTTGTGGCTGATATTTGCCAGGGAGACATGGATACCGACCAGGACCAACATCGATGCCCAGAATATAATAGTCCTATACTTTCGCCACCTGAGGTAGTCTTCAAATGTTGGGGTAATGACTCCGGAGGCAAGCAAGAGTAGATATACTGCCGCGCCCACCAAGAATAGCATCAGGATAGTCCAGTATGCCAAGATAATTCTGTTTAGCAAGAGCAGTATTCTGTTCGTCAGCCCATCCCGGGCTGGGAAGACCCTAATTTGCTCAGCAGGCATGGTGCTGGCCAGGAAGTACAAATTCTTGTGTCGGGCCACTTCTTCCCAGCCTG
>DAIOXA010000051.1:4563-8825 GCA_036758185.1 Bacillota bacterium | reverse complement strand
GAAATCTATGGGTTCATGCTCGGCAATCTGGAGATCCTCACCCCGCCGGTGGATATTCGGGGCAGGACGGCGGTGGTGCTGGACTGCGGTAGTTTGCAGCGTTTAGGCGAGACAGGTCAGAGCTTGGAGGGCGCTGCCAGGGTTATCAATATTGACCATCACCTAAATAATCAGATGTTCGGGGATTATAATTATGTGGACTCTCGGGCTGCTGCTGTGGGTCAGATCATTTACAATATGTTTGCCCATGATCCTTTTCCCCCGGAGGCTGCCCAGGCCCTGTTTACTGCTGTGTACACCGATACCGGCCGCTTTAGCTATAGCAATACCACCTCGGCTACCCTGGCCAGCGCAGCCGATTTGGTAGAACTGGGCGCCAATCCCCAGCGGGTGTACAATGAGATCCACCAAAATAAAACCCAGCAATACTACTTTCTTTTGGCTGAGGTCTTGGCTGACATGAATCTATCCTGCCAAGGCAAGGTGGCCAGCATTGCCCTAAACCGGCATTTACTGGCTAAACATCCTGTGGCAGACTGGGAGTTGGACGATCTCAATGATTATCCCCGCAGTCTCCGGGGCGTCTCCGTTTCAGTCATCCTGAAGGAAGTAGAGGCAGACACCGTCAAGGTCTCCCTCAGATCTAAGGATCGCGTCAATGTGGCCTCTGTGGCCAGTAAACTAGGGGGGGGCGGGCATTATAATGCTGCCGGCGTCACCTTGAATATGGACTTGGCTCAGGCCCAGGAGCAAGTTATCTCCCAAATAGAAGCGGAGTTATCCCTTTGACCAGCGGCTTTATACCTCTAAACAAGCCTGTCGGCATGAGTTCTCAGCAGGCCGTACTTCGGGTCAAGCGAATAGTGGGCTGCCGCAAAGCTGGTCACACAGGCACGCTGGATCCTTCGGCAACAGGACTGCTTCTCATTGCCCTGGGCAAAGCCACCAGACTCAGTGAGTACTTTCTTTCCGGTGACAAGGGGTACCGGGCTACCCTTTCCTTTGGTCGAGGCACCGACACCGGGGACAGTGAGGGGGAGGTCGTCGATGCAGCAGAGGACTTCTTTGTCTCTGCCCAAAGGGTTGAGGACGTTCTAGAAAGGTTCCGGGGCAGGATATATCAGCGACCACCCCAAGCCTCCGCCATAAAGATCAATGGTCAGAGGGCCTATGCCCTCTTTCGCCGGGGTCTTGAACCGCAAATGCCCCTGCGGGAAGTGTACGTAATGTCCCTGGAAATTGTGGGAAAGAGCATGGATATTACCCCCGCCAATGACCAGGTGACCATAGACGTCGTGTGTAGCAAGGGCACGTACATCCGCAGTCTAGCTGTGGATATCGGCAAAGCTTTGGCTGTCCCCGCCCATCTTTCCGGCTTGGTCCGAACCAGCTTGCAGCAAATCAACCTAGCCCAGGCGGCAAGTCTTGCCGATCTGGCAGACGACTTTAGGCCCTACTTGCTGGACATGTCCATCGCCGTGGCCGCCTTGCCACGGTTGGATTTGGAGGAGAGGGAAGCCTCGGCGTTTATGCACGGGAGAACCCTAAACATCCCTTGCCCCCCTGGGGAAATCGCCGTCTTTACCGAAACAAGACTGCTGGGCATTGCCCAGGCAGAAGCAGAGGTTGTTAAGCCTATTAAAGTTCTAGCACAGGAGTAATGTCAGTGGAAATTTACTTTGACTTTCTAAAGGTCGATAAATCACGGGGAACAGCTATAACCCTGGGCAATTTTGATGGTTTTCATTTGGGGCACCAAGAAATTGTCGGCAAGACCTTGACCGTTGCCCGAAACGCCGGCTTAAGCGCCCTGGTCATTACTTTTCATCCCCATCCCCGGCAGTTGTTTTCTGCTGATTTGGCAGTTCTCACTCCCCTGGAAAAGAAAATCGCCTATCTCAGGGCAGCGGGCATTGATCAGTTGCTGGTCCAGCCCTTTACTAGAGAGTTCGCCGCAACAGACCCCCAGGATTTTGTCCAAGAGTACCTCATAGCTGGCCTCAATTGCCGCTATGTAATTGTTGGCTATGATTATTCCTTTGGCGCGGCCGGTGCTGGAGACACCAAGCTGATGCGCCAGCTCAGCAATGCTGCGGGGATAGGTTGCGATATAGTGGCACCAGTGACCTGGAATGATGAAACCATCAGCAGCACCGCCGTGCGCAAGTGCTTGTCCCTGGGGCAGATGGAAAAGGCTGCTAAATTTATGGGCCGTTTTTTTTCTCTGGAAGGGCGGGTTGAGGTAGGCGCCGGTCGCGGGGGAACATTAGGTTTCCCCACCGCCAATATCTACCCTCATCGAGCTGCCGCTTTACCTGCTTGGGGAGTCTACTTGGTGGGAATCCTCCTGGCTGGGGAAGCGCACTGGGGAGTCGCCAATATTGGCTGCCACCCGACTTTCCCCGACAATCGGGTTTCTCTGGAGGTTCATATCTTGGAGTACCAGGGTAATCTCTATGGCGCCTTGCTGGAAATCAGTTTTCTTACCAAGCTTCGGGATGAAAGGCAATTTTCCGACGTTGCCAGCCTCCAGGCCCAGGTCAAGGAGGACATACAACAGGCTATTGCTTTACTTAGCGCGGGCGATGTGCTAAAATTACAAAGGATTTAAGCTAACCATCTGCTCTGATTGCCGACAACTCCGACGGCTTTCTGGGCTTATGGCGTTTGTCAACAAAAGGAGGTGAAGATCATGACCATGACTCGGGAACAAAAGGATGAAATCATCGGACAGTTTAAGCTAAATGACAAGGATACTGGTTCTCCTGAGGTGCAGATAGCCCTGCTGACTAATCGCATCAATCACCTTACCCAACATCTCAAGGACCATAAGAAGGATCATCATTCCCGGCGCGGGCTCATGAAAATGGTCGGTCGCAGGCGCAGACTGTTGGACTATTTAAGAAACAGCGACATCAACCGTTATCGGACCATTTTGGAAAAACTTAATTTGCGTAAATAAGCGGGGACCCCCGCTTTTATTTGAATAAACGCATATGGAAGGAGGATACCCTTTGGAATTGAATTATAATATGTCTGGCAGAGACCTCATAGTCGATGTACAAAAATTTGCTAAACAGGCTAATGGTTCTGCCCTAATGCGGTATGGAGAAACAGTGCTACTGGTCACAGCCACGGCCTCTAAAGAACCCCGGGAGGGAATTGATTTCTTTCCCCTGACTGTGGACTACGAAGAGAGGATGTATTCCGTAGGCAAGATACCTGGCGGCTTTATCAAGCGGGAAGGACGGCCAACAGAAAAGGCCATCTTGGCTGCCCGTCTCACCGACCGCCCCCTCAGACCTCTGTTTCCCAAAGGCTTTCGCAATGCAGTGCATGTGGTGGCGACAGTGATGTCAATGGATCAGGATAATCCCCCAGAGATTGCCGCCATCAATGGCGCTTCCATTGCCCTTTCTATTTCCGACATACCCTTTGCCGGCCCAGTTGGCGCTGTCATGGTTGGATATGTCGATGGAAGACTGGTTCTCAATCCCAGTATGGAGGAGCGAGACCGCAGTCAACTCCACCTAATTGTGGCGGGAACCCGGGACGCCATCATGATGGTGGAATCCGGTTCCCAAGAAATCAGCCAGGGTATCATCATCGATGCCCTTATGCTGGCCCATGATGAGATCAAGAACATAGTCGCTTTCCAGGAGAAAATTGTCAATCAAATTGGTAAGGAAAAAATGGAGGTCAAGCTCAGCGCAATTCCAGCGGAAATTGAAGATGCCGTCAAGTCCTTTGCCACTGAACGGCTGACCGAGGCCGTGGGCATTACAGAAAAGCTGGCCCGGGAGGCAAAGATTGACGGAGTCCGTGCCGATTGGTTGCAGCAATTTGAAGAGGCCCCCGAGTCGGTGGCCCCCGCCAAGGAAGCCTTTTACAATCTCATGCGCCAGCTGGTGCGATTGCGCATTTTAGATCAGGACCTGCGCCCCGATGGCCGCAAGGCTAATGAGATTCGCCCCATAACTTGCGAAGCGGGTGTGCTGCCCAGGATCCATGGCTCCGCCCTCTTTACCCGTGGCCAGACCCAGGTGCTCAACGCCTGTACGCTGGGTGTGCCGGGGGATGTCCAGATTCTGGACGGTTTGACCTTGGAAGAATCCAAGCGCTTCTTGCATCACTATAACTTCCCGCCCTATAGTGTCGGCGAGCCTGGTTTTATGAGGGGTCCCGGTCGGCGGGAAATTGGCCACGGCGCCTTGGCCGAGCGGGCCTTGATTCCCATGATCCCAAGCGAAGAGGACTTCCCC
>DAIOXA010000051.1:0-4543 GCA_036758185.1 Bacillota bacterium | reverse complement strand
TCATCCTCCATGGCGAGTGTCTGTTCTGCCTCCATGTCCCTGATGGACGCCGGCGTGCCCATTAGAGCTGCAGTGGGCGGTATCGCCATGGGCCTGATTAAGGAAGGAGAGCGCCATGCCATCCTCACCGACATCCAGGGCATGGAAGACTTTTTAGGGGATATGGATTTTAAGGTTGCTGGTACCCGCAAGGGCATCAACGCCCTGCAAATGGATATTAAGGTCCATGGCCTCAACCGTGAAACATTGGTGGCAGCCCTGGATCAGGCCGTAGCGGGATATAATTTTATTCTCGACAAGATGGATGCCGAGATCGCCAGGCCCCGTCCCGATCTCTCACCCTACGCTCCCAGAATCCTGGTCATGAAAGTCCCCGTGGACAAGATTCGGGATGTCATCGGCCCCGGAGGAAAGATGGTCAACAAGATTATCGTCGAGACCGGTGTCAAAATCGATATCGAAGATGACGGCACCATCTTCATAGCTTCCCCCGATGGCGAGGCTGCTGCCAAGGCCAAGACCATAATCGAAGACTTGGTGAAGGAAGTGGAAGTGGGCGAGGTTTATATGGGCACCGTCGTTCGCGTCGAGAGTTATGGCGCCTTTGTCGAATTGTTGCCGGGTAAAGACGGACTGGTTCACATTTCTCAGCTGGACCGCAAGCGTGTTGCCAAAACCGAAGATGTCGTCAAACTTGGCGACAAGATCGAAGTAAAGGTCATCGGCATCGATGAAAAGGGCAGGGTAAAGCTGTCCCACAAGGTCCTGCTGCCCCCGGAACCCGAAGAAGAGGCCGAATCGGAGAAGAGTTCAAAACCCAGGCGTCACTAAGAAAAAGCATCTACCGGATGCTTTTTCTTTTACGCTGACATATCTCCGACGTTGGCAATGTAATAATAGAGGGGAGGGATGGATATGCGATTTTTTTGGGTTATCAAGGCCCGCACGGCAATGCTCTGCCTGCTGGCCTGCTTTGCCTTGCTAATAGTTGTCTATTCGTGGAATTACGCAGCCCAGGCGTTTTTTCCCTGGGGTAAGAAAGAGGTAGTCCTGATGGGGCATGTACTGGATCCTGCATCCCCGGATTTAGAGGGGCAGGTGTCAAGACTGACAGAGAGCCTCAAACAGCCGGCGGTGGATGCCCAGTACGATCCAGTCAATAAATCTGTCATCCCGGATATCAACGGATTTGACATCGATGTTGCTGAAACAGTGGCCAAGATCAAGGCCACCCGCAAGGGCGCCAACATAGTACCGGTATGGCGGGAACTCCCAGCCCAGGTAACCATCGAAGATTATAAAGATCTACCAATCTATCAGGGTAACCCGGTAAAGAAACAAATCTCCCTGGTAGTTAATGTGTCCTGGGGCAATGAATACCTGGAGGAAATGCTGGCTATCCTCACCGAGGAAAAGATCTCTGCCAGCTTCTTCTTGGTGGGACGTTGGGCCGATGGCAATCCCGAGCTGGTTAAACGCATCCATGACCTGGGCCACGACTTTGGCAACCACGGCTATTCCGACCTCCATATGCAAGATATTAGTCCAGAGGCCATCAAGAATGAAATAATAAAGACCAATGAAGTTGTTGAAGGCTTGACCGGTGTCGAAATGAAGTGGTTCAGTTCTCCCTATGGTGAAAAGGTAGAAAAGATCTATTCGGCCGCGACGGAGGTGGGGTTGCACACCGTGCTCTGGTCTTTGGATACCGTGGACTGGACACTGCCGGGAGAAGAGGTAATTGTCGAGAGGATAGTCGACAACTTGCACAACGGCGCCATTATTCTCATGCATCCGACGGAGCAAACTCCAGGCGCCCTCAAGAAACTCATCGCCAGTTTTCGAGAGCAGGGATATCAGGCTGTAACTGTCTCAGAACTGCTCAATCCAAGCCACTGGCCGCAAAAGTACAGCACTCTTTGGTCGGGGAACTAAAATGGAACTGATGCGCTTTTCCGATATCGCTGCCAAAGAAGTCATCAATTACAATACCGGGCGCTGTCTGGGAAGTTTTGCCGACAGCGATTTGCGTATCGACCCGACGACGGGTAAAATCCTCGAGGTTATCCTGGCCAGTCGCGGCGGCTTGGCAAACTTAATTTTTAGCTCTGCTCCGGTGCAGGTAATCCCCTGGGCTTCAATCATCCGCATAGGTATCGACACGATAATTGTCTCCATCGGCACAGAAAAGGGTTAATATCCCTTATGCCACTGGGCATAATAAACCTAGTACTAAAAGGAGGTAAGCTCAGTGGAAAAAACAGTTGTCGCTTATTACAATTCCCGGGATGATGCCGAGAGCAGTATCCAGAAATTGCGGGAAAAGGGCTTTGGAGATAATGAGATCTCTATATTGGCCAAAGATGATGAAGGCCATGGCCATCACAGTTCCCAGGGAGAAATGAGCTACGCAGATCAGAATCTCACCGACGGAACCATGACTGGCGGCGCAATAGGTGGTTTAGCAGGATTGGCCATGGGAGCTGGCGCCCTCTTGATCCCTGGTTTTGGTCCCATCATCGCCGCGGGTCCTCTGGCGGGGGTGCTGACTGGCGCCCTCACCGGCGGCGTGGCTGGAGGTCTCATTGACTACGGCATCCCCGAGGAGAGGAGCCGGGAGTATGAGAAACATCTAGAACAGGGTAAGGTCTTGGCCATCATCAAGACCGATGAAAATCGGGCTATGGAGGCCATGAAGATCATGGATCATTCGGGAGGCCGAGAAATAGAGATGTATTAAAACCTTCGGGCAGCGGGAAAAATGGACCGCTGCCCGTTACTTATGCATAATGTAGTAAGGAAGGGAAAAGGAGGAGTTGTGGTGGATCAGATAAAAATTGCCATAATCGGTGGAGACAGAAGGGAGTTATACTTGGCAGAGCATTTGGCTAATCAAGGCTTCTCGGTGAGCCTCAGCGGCTATGAAAAGCATGGGCAACTTCCCGGTCTAAACTTCATTGATCCTGTGCTGGCATGCGCGGGCGCCCAGGCTATCATCATGCCCCTGGCTGGAGTGAGGGAAGATCTGACCCCAAATTGTCCCTTCAGTAGTAGCCCTCCCCAGGTGGGAGAGCGGTTTTTTGCGGCCATTCCCATGGGGATTCCGGTGTTCATAGGCTGGGCCCGACAGCCCATGATAGAATTGGCCGCTTCGGTGCAGCTTGTGGAAGTGGGTGAGGATGATGAATTGGCCATCCTCAACTCCGTCCCCACGGCAGAAGGGGCCATTGCCATTGCCATGAATGAGACCGATATAACCATTCACGGCAGCAACTGCCTGGTCATCGGATTTGGCCGCTGTGGCTTTACCCTGGCCACGATGCTACAAGGACTGGGGGGCAAGGTGACGGTAGCGGCCAGAAAAGCTGGTGATGCTGCCAGGGCACAGCAAATGGGGATGGCCTTTACCCATGTCCAGGATTTGCAGGAAAATGTGCAAGGTATGGAGTTCATCTATAACACAGTGCCCGGCGTCATGGTCTTGTCCCGGCAGGTTTTGGAGCGGGCTGGCAACTGTAAAATTATTGTCGACATCGCCTCGGGGCGGGGAGGCACTGATTTTGAAAGCGCTGCCCAGTTAAATATAAAAGCAGTCCACGCCCTGGGGTTACCGGGAAAAGTCGCGCCCCTTGCGGCAGGAAAAATCCTGACCCGGGTTTATCCTCGGTTTCTCAAGCAATACGATGTTATCAGGAGGTAGGGGAATGAGAGATAAACGAATTGGTTTTGCCATCACAGGGTCTCACTGTACGCTGGCCAAGATAATTGGGCCCATTACTGAGTTGGTAGAGGATGGCAACGCCGTTTTTCCCATAATCTCTGCCAGTGTGGTCAGGGATACCCGCTTTGGCCTGGCCAAGGACTGGCTGGCTAAATTTGAATCCATAACCGGCAACCCGGTTATAGACAGTATTGTAGCGGCTGAGCCGGTGGGACCACAGCTCAATCTCGATGTCGTAGTCGTCGCTCCCGCCACCGGCAATACTCTAGCTAAACTAGCCAGCGCCATAACGGATACCACAGTGACCATGGCAGTAAAGGCTCAGCTTCGCAATGAAAGGCCAGTGGTGCTGGCCTTGGCCACCAATGATGGATTGGCGGGCAGCGCCCGCAATATAGGCGCCCTTTTGGATAAGAAAAACGTATTCTTTGTCCCCTTTGGACAGGACGATCCCCACGGCAAACCCCGGTCCTTGGTCAGCGATATGGCACTGCTTGGGGTAACAATTCAAGCTGCCCTGGCAGGAAAGCAAATTCAGCCCATTCTTATAAGGTAGGTAGAGAGAGGTGCGGATAGGAATTATTGGCGCAACTGGCATAGTTGGCCAGGAACTCTTAAAACGCTCCCAGGCTCGGTGTTTCATGCCATGAAAGGAATAGTAGTGCATAAGTACGGAGGCACTTCCCTCAAAGACCCCCAACGCTTGAGGGCTTGTGCTGAAAATATTATCTGTGAATACCAAAAAGGTTATCGGCCAGTGGTGGTGGTATCGGCCATGGGACGTCGAGGCGATCCCTATGCCACCGATACATTCTTAGATTT
>DAIOXA010000050.1:0-8829 GCA_036758185.1 Bacillota bacterium | reverse complement strand
TTTAATTTGCTGGCGCTTGCTATTGCCGTTGGCAGGACAGGGGTTGTGGGCTACCGGCAGTTCCAGCTTGCGGGCTATCCGGGCCGTGGTCTTTTCACTGACGTAGAGCATGGGACGCACCAAGCGTAGCCCAGTGCGATCCAGTTCCGTTACAGGCTTAAAGCAAGCGATCCGTCCGGCGTAAAACATGTTGAGGAATACCGTCTCAATGGCATCGTCGCTGTGGTGACCCAAGGCTACGACATTGCAGCCTAATTCTATTGCTATGTCGTTGAGGGCGCCGTGGCGCATCTTGGAGCATAGCGAGCAGGGATTGGTCTCCTGGCGCTTGTCGAAGAGAACTGAGGCGATGCGGGTAGAGACTATGTGGCAGGGAATGGCCATTTTCTCGCAGAGATGGCGCAGGCCAGTCCAATCGCTCTTGGGCCAGCCCATATCAATGGTAATCGCCGTTAGAGAATAGGACACGGGAATCATGTTTTTTAACATGGCCAGGGTGTACAAGGTGGCCAGACTGTCCTTGCCGCCGGAAACGCCCACAGCGACTCGGTCGCCTTCCCTTAGCATATCGAATTCCCAAACCAGTTTCTTGACTTGGGGGAACAGGTGTTGATGGAAGGGTAAGCCCATATTCCCACCTCCCGTCCGATTATACCACGTCTTTTCCTGTCGGGGATAGGTTACTACCCCACCGGCGGACAAATACATCTTATATTGGAGGCAGAATTATGCGCTATCAGAAACTAGGGAACACAGATATCAATGCCTCGGTCATCAGCTTTGGCGGAATCCCCATTCAGCGGGTAGACACGGCTACCGCTGGGGCAGTGCTGGCCGAATGCAAAAAAAACGGCATTAATTTCATCGACACCGCTCGCATGTACACCGACAGCGAAGAGAAAATCGGGGAATATTTTAAGCGGCACGGCCGCCAGGGTTGGTACGTCGCCACCAAGTCCATGGCCCGGGATTATCAGGGCATGATGAAGGATATCAAGGTAAGCATAGAAAATCTGGCCTGTGAATACATCGACCTCTACCAGCTTCACAATGTTGCCACTGCGGAAGATATGGAGAGGGTGCTGCAAGCCGACGGCGCCGTGGCTGCCCTGGAAGAAGCCCAGCGCCACGGTCTGGTCCGCCATATCGGGATTACCGGGCATAAGCCGGAAATTCTCGAGCCCGGTGTGGATTCCGGGCGTTTTGCCACTCTGCAGATTCCCTTTAATGCCCTAGAGCAGCAGGGCCTGGACCTGATGAAAAAGGCCAGGGAGATGGGACTAGGCATCATCGCCATGAAGCCCTTGGCCGGGGGGGCATTGACCACGGCTACCGCAGCTTTGGATTATATTGTCCACAATCCGTGGGTGGATGTCGCCATCCCCGGTGTGGACTCAGTAGAGCAGGTGCGGGAGAATTGCCGGGTTGTGGAGGAAGGTGCGACAATAGAGCAAAAACAGGAGATGGCAGAGCTTATTGCCGGACTGGGCACCCAGTTCTGCCGCCGCTGCGAATACTGCCAGCCCTGCCCCGTCGGCCTTAAGATCCCCGCCATGTTCCTCTTTGAAGGATATTACACCAGGTACAACCTCAAGGATTGGGCCAGGGAACGCTACTCCACTTTGCCAGTAAAGGCTTCGGACTGCACCCAGTGCGGCCAGTGCGAGAGCCGCTGCCCCTACGACTTGCCCATCCGAGAGATGCTTAAGCAGACTGCAGCTACCATGGAGAAATAAGGGATTGGGGCTGGTCCGTCAGTCCCGGCTTTGGGGAATATAAAAAGACATTGACAGCTGGTTAGGCTGTCAATGTTAATTAGTCCCTTTTAGTACAAGATCTAACTACATCGGCGTAATCCTTCAGGGCTTGGCGCCCTTGACGGCTCAGGCGATATATACCTCTTTCCACCCTTTCAAACCAATGGTAGTAGTCCTTTTGTAGTATGGAGGGCGCCTTGGCAATTCCCGTAGCGGCGACGACGTCCCGGGGCCGCTCCAGGCCGTCGGCAATGGCTGCAGCTACTAGCAAAGCTTGCTCCCGATAGGCTGTGACCAGGGGCCTACTGCTGCTGCCTCCGACATTATAATCTCCCGAGCGCTGGGCGATTTCCCGTAGCACCAAGGAGCGCTCCCGGGAATTGGGGCGGGGGGATCGAACTTCAGGAGAACATAGGACTTCCACTAGGCCCCGGGCGGATACCGTCATCAGACCAAGCCCCAGGGCCCTGCATAAGCGGAGAATCCTGCGCCAGCGTAACCCTCGCATATTGCGGGGGCGGGGTACAGCCAAGTAGACATCGGGGCAAAGGCGTTGCCTGTCCACACCCTGGAGGACTAACTCCAGGTTAAACTGGGCCTTCAGTTCGATGATTACCAACTGCCCATCTTTCACTGCCGTGACATCGCAGTCCCGGACTTCTGAGCGCACGGTATAGCCCCGTTGCTCCATATAGGCCTTGAGGGGGTTGTATATCTCCGTCTCCATTGCCATTTCATCACCTGCTTGCCTGGGGTTTGTGTCCCGGGAAATCAGTTGGTATAATGTTGCCAACCTGATTATATCAGTAAATGGGTTATTGCCGCCACGCCAATAGTACAATGACATATCTGTCCCAAGGGAAATAATATATAGGAAAAAGAAAAGAGGGGGAGAAACTTTTGCGGGTGCTAATAAACTCCAAGATCAGTCAAGAACATCTAGGTAAAATTCATGCCGGCTTTCCCACAGTTGAAGTGCTAAATACCACCGATCCCCAGGAGGCCTTGTCCCTTATCCAAGAAGCCGAGGTTTTGGTCACCTGGTGGAGTAACTTTTCTGAGGAATATTTGCAGAGCCCAAGCTTGCGCTGGGTTCATACCCTCAGTTCCGGAGTGGATGGATTATTGCTTCCGCCCATTGTGGAGGGAAGAATAATCCTCTCTAATTCCAGTGGCATCCACGGCATTCCCATATCCGAGCATGTCTTTGCCATGATGCTATCCTTCAGCAGAGGGTTGTACCACTTCGGCAAGAACCAGAGCCACAACCTCTGGCAACGGGACGTGCAACTAAGCGAACTTCGGGGTAAGACCTTAGGAGTCATAGGCTTGGGCAAGATCGGTCAGGAGATTGCCCGCCTGGGTAACGCCTTTGGCATGCGGGTGCTGGCGGTAAAGCGCAACCCCGGCCAACCCCCAGAAAATGTAAATCGGGTGGTCAGCATGGAAGGCATGGAAATGGTTCTCAAGGAAAGCGACTACCTCGTCCTCACCGTTCCTCTGACCCCCGAGACTAACAACCTAATTGGAACTAAGCAGCTGGAACTGATGAATACCGCCATCCTCATCAATGTCGCCCGGGGAGAAGTGGTGGATGAAGGCGCCCTGATCACCGCCCTGCAGCAGGGGGCAATTGCCGGCGCTGGTCTCGACGTCTTTGAAACAGAACCCCTGGATAGCGAATCCTCACTGTGGCAGCTGGATAACTGTATAATCACCCCCCACTGTGCGGCCCTCTCCCCCCAGTACATGGCTCGGGCCATCGATCTCTTTTGCCGCAATCTCGAGGCATATATCCAGGGCGAGACTCTGCCCACCCTGGTGGACCCGGGGCGAGGGTACTAGGGGTTATGAGGTGAGGGCAGATATTGTAGTAGTCGGGAGCTTTAATGTCGACATGGTCTTTAACGGTGAGAGATTACCTGCTCTTGGAGAAACGGTGGCTGGCGCCAAGTTTTCTACCCATTCTGGGGGCAAAGGCGCCAACCAGGCAGTTGCCGCAGCCCGCATGGGGTCTGGCGCCGCTATGGTAGGATGTGTTGGCGCTGACGACCGTGGGCGCCAATTGGTATCTGATTTAAAGCTGGAAGGGGTGGATTGCACTTGGGTTAAAGAGGTCCCTCGCCCCACCGGCTGTGCAGGGATTTTTGTTGACAGCAAAGGCGACAACTGCATTTGTGTAGCCAACGGCGCCAATGACCTGGTCACACCAGCACTGGTTGCCCAAGCAAAGGCTTTAATCTCCCAGGCCAAGGTCCTGTTAGTGCAATTGGAAATTCCCCTGGCTGCGGTGGGCACAGCCCTGGAAATTGCCCGTTCGGCGGGGGTTACTACCATTCTCGATCCTGCTCCAGCCGGAGAATTATCCCCGGCCATCCTTAAGCTGACGGACTTTATCACTCCCAATTCCCGGGAAGCCTCAATGCTGACTGGTATCGACGTGCACTGCTGGCGGACGGCGGCTGCTGCCGCCCAGGACCTTCATCAGCGGGGCGCCGGTACTGTCCTGGTCACCATGGGCAAACACGGGGCATACTTCTATTCCTCTGCTGGCGAGGTGCGCATAGCTACTCCCCAGGTCGTGGTGGTGGATTCCACGGCAGCGGGGGACGCCTTCAACGGCGCCTTGGCCGCAGCTTTAGCCCGGGGAGCGGCCCCCGATGTGGCCGCCGATTGGGCCGCAGCTGCAGGAGCAATGGCAGCTAGCGTTGCCGGAGCACAGCCTTCACTACCCCGATGGGAAAATATTGCCCAGGTGGCGCCCAGGCCATGGTAACTAAGCTAGTCTTGGACATGGATCCCGGCATCGACGATGCCCTAGCCCTGTTGGCTGCTTGCCGCTGGCCCCAAGTGGATCTGCTGGGGGTCAGTGTGGTGGCGGGCAACCTGCCCCTGGAGACGGTGACCGCCAACGCCAGCGGAATCCTCAGGACAGTGGGAGCAGAGTCCCAAGTGTACAAGGGGGCCTCCATGCCCCTGCATGGAAAACTTGTGGATGCCGCAGATATTCATGGCGCCCAGGGATTGGGGTATTGGCAGATTGAGGCCGACTCCCAGCGGGTTTCTTCGCTCCACGCCGTCCAGTTTCTGGCGGAGACGGCTCGAAAATTTCCCCATGCGGTAACCCTTGTCGCCACTGGCCCCCTGACCAACGTGGCCCTGGCCCTGGAGCATCATCCCAAAGAGATGGAAATGCTGGCAGGGGTTGTGCTGATGGGCGGCGCCCTGACAGTGCCGGGCAATGTTACCCCGGTGGCCGAGTACAATATCTACGCCGATCCCGATGCGGCAGAGCTGGTAATAAATTCTGGCCTCAACCTGACCATGGTGGGGTTAGATGTAACCAGAAAAGTTTATCTCGACTCTCGGGATATAGAGAATCTGTCTTCCCAGGGGAGATTGGCCCAGGTAGCTACAGCCATGGCCAGCTATTACCTGGAAAGGTTTGAGCAACTCCCCCTCCACGATCCTTTGGCGTTACTGGCGGCGGTGCGCCCCGAGTTCTTTGATTTTCAGGATGTAGCCGTCAAGATAGAGACCTGGGGCGAACACTGCCGCGGTCAGACCCTTGTTGACTGGGATGGCAGCCACGGCTGGTCTAAAAATGTTAAGGTCGCCTTGGGGGTAGACGCCCAGGGCTGCCGAGAATTGCTCATGGACTTGTGGGGTCTTTGCATATAATCCTTTAGAGAAGGGAAACAGGAAGCATGGGGACGGTTCTCTTGCTTCCTTCTTGATTTCCTCTATCTTGGGAGGAAGCAAGAGAACCGTCCCCATGCTTCCCCAGTCTTCAGGGGGGCGAGAAGATGAAAAGATGGTTAAGCGTAATTATTGCTTTGCTCCTGTTGCCTGGCTGTGGCAGCGAACCTGAGATTTGGCAGGGCTATGGCCGAGACGGCAGCCGTTCTCTGTGCGCCCAAGAACGGGGACCCAATAGACCCCGCCTGGTCTGGGTGACGGATTTGGATGCAACTAATCCCGGCAGTCCCATGGTGGATGCCCAGGGGCGGATTTATATTCCCCATTCCGGTGGCAGCGTCACTCAGGTGGATAGTAAAGGGCGCATACAGTGGCGTTTCGACAGTTGGGTAAGCGGCGTTGGCAGTTTATCTCCTCACTTGACTTTGCTGCCAGAAAACAAGTTCCTCATGTCCACCCAGGGGGCAAGGGAGGAAACCTTTCATCTCAGCAACAGTGGCGAAAGCCTTATGGGGACCGACTGGTTGCCCTGGCCAGCCTCGACAAGCCCAGCCGTGACCAGTAAGGGCTATACCATCGTTTGTCATCAGTATGTCGCTGCAAGTAATACTGTAGCTCTTCGGGTATATGGAATTGCCAAAGGGGGAGAAGCCCTGTGGCGTCGGGATTTTGTCGCCCAGGACCGGTCATTCTATGGCAGCAATCCCGTGGTCTTGGAGGATGGCCGGGCTTTCGTCTTTGTCGAGACCGATGTGGGGGACAATATGCTCTTGGCCCTGGGTCCCCAGGGAGAGGTGCTGTGGCAGACAGAATTCATTCGGGATGAGACCAGGGGGGTAGGGATGGCCATTGCCGCTAACCAGGACGGCACGGTATTCTTCGGCACGCCAAGAATTGAGGACATCAATAGAGTCTACAGCCCAGGCTGGCTCTATGCTGTGGCCCAAGGGGAAGTTCAATGGCGGATCCACGCAGGCCAGAGAATTGAGCAGATCTTCCTGGCGCCGGGACTGGTGGTGGCCAATGTCCTGCGCAGCAAACTCCTGGCCCTGGATATGCAGGGGAATGAATTGTGGCAGTATGAGCTCTCAGGATGGGAGAGTAACGGCCTTATGGACAGCCGAGGCCGTATTTACATGGTTGGGGTGCAGCAGGGAACCATTTTCATCAAGGCGGTGGCCCATGGCAAGGAAGTATGGGAATTTAATACCGGACAGGAGGCTACATCGGCTTCATTTATGGCCTTGGTCAATGGCACCATCTATGTTGTTAGCGACGACGGAAAATTGATGGCGATATCTGATTAATGCCATCGGCAATCAGGCAATCCAACTCAGCGGTTGTCCTGTAGAACTGGAGGACATTACCATCACCATCGATGGGGAATCAAGCTCACAAAAAAGAGCCTAGGTTTTTCGTATAGCATTAATAATGCAGACTGCGACCGGGGTCCTTCCCCTTCATTGGGGAGATGTACAGATGACCATTTTGCTCCAGGGAGGCCAGATATATCTCACTTATTTTCTCATATCCACGCTGGCGGATTTGACGTTCCAGCCATTTTTCATCGACTGCGCTGCCTTTGAAGGCATTGGGCACCATCAGTCCATCGGCAATAAAGAGTTCTGGCAGGCCCTTGTTGGGAAGATCCATATTGAGGTCGGCGGGAGTGACGGGGGAGGCGTTGGTTTTTTTCAGGACGCTGATGTTGCCGTTGGGTTCGATGATGGCATAGTCCACTTCCGACAGATTAAACACCCCTTGAATGCGCAGCAAGGGCAGGATGTCGTCGATGGTGTAGCGAATATGAGAAAGATTATGGGTCAGAAACTGTCCATTCTGGATAATTACTGTGGGGGTTATGTTAGAAAGCTTGCGGATTTCGGCGAACTTGACTTGAAGTTTAGTAAAGCCTATTTGGAGCAGGGCTATCGCTCCCAGAGTCATGAGGGTTGGGCCGTGGGGCACCGAGGGGTCTGCCAAATCGGCGCCGGTAATCGAGCCGATGGTGATGACAATGATAAAATCAAAAACCGGTAACTGACCCATGTTACGCTTGCCCATGAGCATGGTCACTAAGAAAAGGACCGGCCATGTGACTATAATCCGGAGTAATATTTGCACGTAAACGTTCATTATCGTTCCCCTAACCTAAGGTTGGTACTATTAGCTTCCCCCCTTTGATGCTACAATAAGAGTCTCCATTGAGAAAAAGAATCTGTTATGGCATAATTATTCATAGCATGTAGTATAGGGAGGAGAATAAATGTCTGGTAAAAAAATGCCCCCGCCGTGGAGAATCAAGATGGTAGAGTCCATTGCAATGATCTCTAGACAAGAGCGGGACGTGCTTCTTGAGCAGGCTGGTTATAACACCTTTGCTCTGCCTTCCCATGCGGTCTACATCGACCTCCTAACTGACAGCGGCACCTCTGCCATGAGCGACACCCAATGGGGTGGCTTGATGCAGGGAGACGAATCCTATGCCGGCAGCCGCAACTATTACCACCTCCAACAGACAGTGCAAGAGCTAATGGGCTTTAAGTATGTCGTTCCCACCCACCAGGGTCGGGGAGCAGAAAACATCCTCTTCCAACAGTTGATCAAAGAGGGCCAGTACATACTAGGAAATATGCATTTCGACACCACCAAGGCTCATATCCAATGGAAGAAGGGCCGGGCGGTGGACTTAGCCATTGAAATCGCCAATGATACCCAGGCCTACCACCCCTTTAAGGGGAACCTGGATTTACCTGCCTTGGAAGGCTTCATCCGGGACAAGGGGCCGGAGCAAGTGGCCTTTATCTTGATAACCATTACCTGTAATAGCGGTGGCGGCCAGCCCGTTTCCATGGCCAATATCCGCGGGGTGCGTGATATTGCCCACCGCTACGGCCTGCAGGTCTTTATGGATGCCGCTCGCTTCGCCGAAAATGCCTGGTTCATCCAGCAGCGGGAAGACGGCTACGCCGATAAGGCCATTAAGGATATTGTCCGGGAGATGTTCAGCTACGCCGACGGCTGCACCATGAGTGCCAAGAAGGACGCCCTGGTCAATATCGGTGGGTTCGTCGCCCTTCAGGACGAGGCTCTGTACAAGGAGGTTTCTCGGCTAGGCGTTGTCTTTGAAGGCTTTCCTACCTACGGAGGCCTCGCCGGTCGGGATATGGAGGCCATGGCCATAGGGTTAAAGGAAGTTGTCGATGCTGCGTACCTGGCCTACCGCGTCGGTCAGGTGGAATACCTAGGTTCGCGTCTGCGCCAGGCGGGAATCCCCATTGTGGAGCCAGTGGGCGGCCATGCAGTCTTTGTCGACGCTCGCTCCTTCCTGCCCCATACCCCCAAGGAGCAGTTTCCTGCCCAAGCCCTATGT
>DAIOXA010000049.1:0-9056 GCA_036758185.1 Bacillota bacterium | reverse complement strand
CATGGCGCCATTGTGGTGGTGGCCGGTGGCGGCAATAATGGTGGAGACGGCTGGGGGGCGGCCCGCCACCTGGCGGCAGCAGGACTGCTTGTTAAGGTGGTGACCTCCGTCTACCCTGGTGAATTGCAGGGGGATGCCGCAACGCAGTTTGCCCTCTATGCAGGATATGGATTGCCTTGGCAAAGATATGGTGGGGCAGAACAGTTTGACGACTGTGTCCTCATCCTGGATGCCCTGCTGGGGACGGGGGTTGAGGGCGTAGCCCGGGGCTTGGCGGCGGCAATAATTTCTGCCATCAACGCCGCTTCCGCCCCGGTGCTGGCAGTGGATATCCCCTCAGGATTGCCGTCGGGTTGTCAGGCGGCTGCCGGTGAGGTGGTGCAGGCCACGGCGACTGCCAGTCTTGGGCTGGCCAAAGCCGGTCTCTATACCCCTGTCGGTCGCCGGGCCGCCGGCAAGATCTATGTGGATGCCATCGGCTTGCCCCCCAAGCTTCTCAAGAATACCGGACTGATCTTAAATGACGCCGTCAATGCCGCCAGGGGCTTACCCCCGCGGCTAATGGATAGCAATAAGGGGAGTTATGGCCATGGCCTCTTGGTGGCGGGCAGTCGAGGCATGAGCGGAGCGGCAATCCTGGCTGGCAACTCTGCCTTGAGGAGCGGCATCGGCCTTTTGACCATCGCCTGCCCCGATGCAATAAATCCAAGCATTCAGGGCAGCTTGTGGGAAGCCCTTACCCTGCCCCTGCCTTCTAGCGATGAGGGGACTTTTGCCCCCGAGGCTCATTCCCATGTAGAGCTGAATAAATATAGCGCTACCGCCATCGGTCCCGGCTGCCGGGTCGGGCCAGGCGCCCGGGCCCTGGTAGAGCAACTTATTCAGTCTCCTTTGCCCCTGGTGTTGGACGCCGATGCCCTCAACGTCCTGGCCCCGGGCATTCCTGCCCGGGGTTACCCCACAGTGGTCTCTCCCCATCCCGGAGAGATGGCGCGGCTACTGGGAAATAATATAGAGGACGTCCTGGCCAATCCCCTGGCGACCTGCCGCAGGGCAGCCCGGCAGTGGGGGTGCACAGTTGTCCTCAAGGGCACCAGCTCGTATATTGCCAGCCCCCAGGGCAATGCCGCTGTAAATATAACCGGCACCCATGGCCTGGCCACCGGCGGTTCAGGGGACATTCTGTCGGGATTACTGCTGGGCCTTTTGGCCCAGGGGACACAATCCTTTGCCGCCGCCTGTACAGCAACTTGGCTGCTGGGCACGGCATCAGAACTGGCGGGGGGAGGCAGCGTCACTTCCCAATTGCCTCGAGATGTGTTGGGAAGGATCGGCTGCGCCATTGCTCAATTGGAAGCCGTTTCGACAGGAAATTTCCCAGGGAATATTTTTTGTCGAAATAAATAAAATGAGTATGTGGAGGGATGTCTAATGAAGGTGTCGCAAGTAATGATCCGAGATGTAATCACCCTGAAGCCGGAGCAGACCCTGGAAGAGGCGGCGAGGACTCTAATTGAACAGGGGATCAGCGGCGTTCCCGTAGTCCAAGAAGAAAAGGTGGTGGGAATTCTCAGCGAGAGGGATTTGCTGGCGGCCAGGACTTCCCCCTCTCCCCCCAGGTACCTGGAATTATTGGGGGGCATAATCTACCTGGACGATGTCAGGGACTACCAAAAACAGCTGAAAAAGATGGTGGCCACCAGGGTGGAACAGGTGATGACTAAGGATGTGGCGACGGTGACAGCCGACGCCCCCCTGGAGGAAGCGGCCAAGATTATACTGGAACGGGGCGTGAACAGGGTTCCGGTGCTAGAGGAAGGTCGGCTGGTGGGCATTGTCACCCGTAGCGACATTTTGCGGGGCAGCATCGGGGGATGAAAGCTAAGCTTGCGCTGGCACTGATCCTAGGATTGCTTCTAGCTGGCTGCTCCCCTGCCTCCAGGGCCCAGGACTGGGCAGAAAGGGCGGCGGCTGAGACTTGGGTGGCCCGGTATAGAATAGACTTTCATCAACAGGATGGCGATTTATCCATGAGCATTTGGGAATCCAAGGCCGAGACCCTGGTGCTGGATATCACCATGCCCACCGGCGCCCTCAGGCTGGAATATGGCCCCGACAACCTACTGCTGGATTTGGATGACGGCCAATTGCAGTGGGAGGACTTTGCCAGGCAACCTCCCTTTTATTGCCTGGCGGAATTGTCCCGGCGCATCGTCGCTGCCGAAGAACTGACCAACTCTCAGGACTGGGCCGAATTTCTGGGGTATTCTGTCAAGGTAGAGGAGGGCAAAGTCCTGGAGATCAGGTTTGAATCTGATTGGACCTTGTATGTAGAAGAATTCTACTGGAATTGAAATCAGCCACTGTGCAGCTTGTCCCGAATAATGGACTTTCGGCAGCTGCAGTGGCTGGTTTTATAAGTGTTGGCGCACTATTCTCTGGAGGGTCTGCTTTTCCGCTGTCGGCAGGTCTTCGACAAGTCTCGCTGCGGCAACGGGCAAGAGCCATGCTTCGACAAGGTTTGGGGTGAGGTCAGAAATTCTGTAGTATTCTCTGATATAGGCTCGGGAGAATAATGTGCGCAGAATGCTAAGCATTGTTGTTTTCCAGCCAGGCAATCCCGGCGGTGGGGCTGAATCCCGAAGCAAGATTATTGTGCGGGCGACATCTGCGGCGGGATTGCCGACGGTGGCATTCATCCAGTCCAGGACAATTGGCTTAGCAGGGGTTACCATGACATTGTCGGGGTGAAAATCCCCGTGGCAGAGCTTTTCCCCTTGGGGTAGAGACTCAAGGTGCAGAAGTATCGCCTTGCGTTCATGCTGGGAAAGGGCGGTGGTTTTGCTGATTGCCTCAGCTAGACTGCGCACCTGGCTGGGCATACCAGTTACGGTGTGTTGATGAATGCCATGGTGGAGATGGGCAAGGGTACGGGCATGTCTACCCAAGGAGAAGGGGCGACTAAATATGTGTTCCAGCATTGTTTTGCCAGCAACCAACTGGTAGACAATGCCCTGCCGACCTTCAATACTGACCATATCATAAACTTGAGGAGATGGAACGCCCATTCCGGAAATGAGCTTGCCAATGCTGTATTCCTTTTCCACCGATTTATGCTCCATGTCTGCCCGAAATAGTTTCAGGGCCTTGCCTTCCATGGCATAGATTTCGGCCGTCCTGCCCTGGCCAATCAATTTACCCTTTTTCATGGCTTCACCCCGTCTGCCTTTTGTGGTAATGCTAGTATAGCGTATTGAAGGGAAAGGGGACAGAGTTTACTGGAAAGGGTCTTTCTTTTGCCTCAGCCAGGGAAGGGTGTTAGCAGGAGAGGAAGCAGGAAAAAAGGAATATTATAGCGTGACAGATCTACCGGCCAAACGTCTAATCTATGAGAGGTGGGGAGGGGCATGTCTGGAGTAGTTGAGCAAGTATCAGCAAAATACCGGGAGCATGCCCCTGAGCTCAAGGCCTATTTGCTACGTTTGGGCTGCCCTGCCCCTTGGGTGGAGGACATTGTTCAGGAAGGCTTTTACCGGGCCCTAAAATACCAGGCCGTGCCCTTTAGGCGCATCGATAATCTGCGGGCCTGGCTGTACAGGACGGTTTACAATATCTACATAGATAGTCGGCGCAGGAGTAGCCGGGAAAGGGCCCTGGCCCAGGAGTCCATGGAAGACAATGGTGCCGGCCCGGCGGAAATGGTGCTGGACCGGGAACAGCAGGACATGGCCAGAGTTGCCCTGGACCGGGTGCCAGAGCGCCAGAAAAATGCCGTGCTCCTCTGTGATATCTCCGGCCTCACCTATGGCGAGGCGGCAGAGGTGCTGGGCACAGGCCCCGGCACCATCCGGAGCCTGTTGTATCGGGGCAGGATGCGCCTGCGGGAGGAGTACCGAAGACTGGAAGGGGGCGATAAAGGTGAGTAAGAAGGAACTAGCTTGTGCCACGGTGCAGGACCTGATGGCCATGGAAGAGGATGGCCTCCTCTCCCCCGAGAGTCAGGAACTGGTGCGGGACCACTTGGCAAGGTGGCGGTGACCAGCAGTGAGACGGGGCGGGTGCGGGTCCCCGACAACTATCCTCCCATCTCCCTGGTCCAGCGGGGCCTTAACTTGCTGCGCCGGGCAAGACTGGTGCTGGTTGCTCTGTTGGTGCTGCTACTGGTGGGGCTATATTTAAACAATTACTTCCAGCCCCTGGTGGTGGAGCAGGATTTCTCTTTCTCGGAGCGAGATGATCTATTATTCGAAGTCAGGGGAGAGTGGCAAGACATTCATCATCAGAGCTTTGAACTCCAGGAATATGGGTTTACGTCGCCACCTTTAGAGGAGTTGCTGCGTCAGGCAAATTACCGGGTCGTTGTGGGGCATGGGGACAATCAGCAAACCCTGTCCACCGAAGAATCCCTGCGCCGCTTGGAATCCGCTGGAGAGGTACACTTTTTAGTAAGGGTGCTGGAACGAAAAGAAGTGCTCCAGGCCCGGACAGGTTGGTTGGTGTGGGAGCGGGCTGAGCATACCTATGCAGAGCTTGCGTTTCTTATGGGATTTACCAATAGCGTAAAGATTTATGATTCTGGAGATGAAAATTATGGCGTTCCCAGGCTGATGGAAGCTGGCAAGGAAAGGCATGGGAGCTGGATTCCTCTAGCCATTTCTAGACCCGGGAGGTCACAGCCATGAACCCATGGAAAAGGATACTTGTGCCACTAATAGTGATCTTGTTTCTCTGTTATGCCTGGAGTTTGTTTGCCGAGATCCGCGAAGAAGTGACCAACCGGTATACTTATTATACCGAGGCCGACAGGGTGGAGGGGAACTGGAATGGCCTCATCCATTGGCAGCCAACCCTTCCCAACTACCTCCTCAAGCTGGAGTTGGGGCAAATGACCATGGTTCCCTTTACCGGAGGATACGTGTTTCCTATCGATTGGGCGGCAGAAGATGCCACCGCTGAATTGCGGCAACTGGATTCAGTTACAGTGCATGTCTATATCATGCACCGTGAGTACTCGACCCGGGCCAAGGCGGGCTTCTTTACCTGGGGAAAATCTCAGGAGCGTTCGGGATCGCTGGTTATAATCGCCGATACCGGTTCGCAGCTTTACCTTGCCAGGGATGTGGCGTGGGTACAGGTATACTCCTTTCCCTGGCCTCAGCAAGTACCCTTAGAGGAAATGGCGGCAGCACGGCGCAGGACCTTGATTCCCACAGGGATTCACCCTTCTATCCTCTGGGTCTTGTTGGCATATTCAGTACTTGCTTTATTCCAAGTGGAAGACTGGCGCAGCCAGCGCCTGGAAGTAACGGAGTCCAGTTCAGAGCGAATAGCCCCGGGACCTGAGTTCTCAGGCAATTGGCAGGGGATAAAGGATAAGGTTGTGGAGCTACCAAAGTACAAGTATATGTCGCCACCCTTGGCCCAGCTCCTGCCCGGGGAGGAGTTCCGCCATGTGGTCCAGGTAAAATCCTATGTGGTGGTTAGGACAGAGATGCAGGAGGCGAGGACGGGACCGCTGGTCTGGGCCAGTGCCAAGGATACCTGTGTTCAGTTGGTGGTGGTAGCGGAAAGCGGCATGAACAGGTTCACCTCTCAGGATAACCCCCAGGTCTACCATGAGGTGGGCCGGGACTTTGGCGACAAGGAGGCCCTGATAGAACGGGGCAGTAAGCGCAAGCGCTGGCTGGTGCCAGTGACCCTGCGCTGGAAATAAAAATGGGCCACTGGGAGCTTTGCCGCTTATCCAGTATAATGGACTTTCGGCAACCCAGTGGCTTACTTTTACTCTAGCCAGGTGGTGATGTTAGCATTTTCGCTCTTGATGCCCCGGATCAGGGGCTTTTTGCATGTAAAGAGGGTGGTGACGCCGGGGCCGTGGCCGGTGATGACGCAGTCGCTGTGGACGACAACCCCCACCGATACTGCCCCCTTGAGGTAACCGCGGCCGTACTGGTTGTCGCAGTCTTGCAGCAGCACCAGGTCCCCCAGGCGCAGTTTGTCCAGGCCACACTCTTGATAGGACTCGAGGTCATGGGTCATGATGTCGTAGTCTCCGGTGTGACAGGAGGGGGCGCCGATGCCGGAACCCATGAGGTAAGGGGGGACGAAGGTGGTTACCGGCACTTCCAGGATGCCGTCTGTGAGCTGGAGGTTCATCTTTTCCAGGAGCTCGGGGTCCAGGTTCATGACGGTGACTTCGGGGGCCTCCTGGATTTTTAGGCCAGTGCCCCAGGCCCTGATCTGGACCTTGTCGCCGATGGCCATTTTCTCCAGGGTTTTCTGGGGGAAGTAGGCCAGGACATGTTCGATGCCGCCGTGTTTGCCAGTGACATAGCCCTTGGCCCCTTTGGCTTCGCCGCTGACTATCATGGCTACATTGCCGACGCAGGCCAGGGTGTTGAGGCCCCGGTTTTCCTTGGCGTCACTGTGGCGGAGGCTGACCCCCGGTTCGACATGGTCGGCCACCCAGCCACAGGCCAGGTCTCCAACTTTGACATTGTAGGTGATGCCGCCGGTGCCGGGCAAGGTGATGGGGGTTCCCTGGGTGGTAATGCGGTAGGGAGAGCTGACCATGGAGTGGGCCACGGGTCCCGACACTGCTACTTGCACTAACTTGTCTTTATTGGTTGTAATCATTGATCAAACCTCCTTAGAGAATGCCCAGCCAATAGCCGATATTGGCTTTGTCGCTCTTGATGCCCCTGATCTTTGGGGTCTTGCAGCTAAACAGGGTGGTGATGCCGGGGCCATGGCCAGCCAAGAGACAGTCGCTGTGTACCACGACACCAACGGTGACGGCACCCTCCAGGTAGCCGCGTCCATAAGTGGTATCGCAGTCCTGGAGGAGGACGAGGTCGCCGAAGCGCAGTTTGTCTAGGCCAAACTCCTTATAGGCCTTTGGGTCTGCCGTCATGATGTCATAGTCGCCTCGCTGGGCGGTGACAGAACCCATGCCTGAACCCATGAGGTAGGCGGGCACGGTAGTGGTCACCGGCACTTCCAGCACACCGTCGACTATTTGCAGATTCATCTTTTCCAGCAGATTGGGGTCAAGGTTTTTCAACTTGATTTCTGGCAGCTCTTGTAGCCCTAAGCCGACGCCCCAACTGCGGATCTGAATATTGTCCTCGGGTCCCAGCTTCTCCAGGGTGTCCTGGTCGAACCAGACCAAGACATGCTCAATGCCGCCGTGCTTGCCAGTGACATAGCCCTTGGCCCCCTTGGCTTCCCCACCGACTACTGTAGCGACATTGCCGACACAGGCCAGGGTATTGAGGCCGGCGTTCTCGGGGTCTTCTTTGCGGCGGATGCTGACCCCCGGTTCGACATGGTCAGCTTCAAAGCCGCTGGCCAGGTCTCCGATGCTGATATTGTATGCGATTCCCCCCACGCTGGGCAGGGTAAAGGGCTGGCCATCCTGGGCAATCTCCCATCCGAAGGAACGGGCAAAGGCTACCTGCCCCGCCACGGCGATTTGGACCAGCCTTTGGGTATTGGTTTTCATCTATTTACACCTCCTGGTTGCTTAAGATATTCGCCCTGATCAAGAGACATTCCTGCTCTGGGAGGAAATGCGGGGTGTTTCCGCGAACTATTATGGGGGTAACCCTGAATAGCTAAACGAGGGGGATGACTGTGAGTACTAGTAAATTGGATCGCCAACTCTACTTGCTAAGGGCCCTGGACAGCAGAAAAACCGGACGCACTGCCGAAGATCTGCACCGAGAGCTCAGTGATCTAGGGGTGGATGTCAGTGTGCGCACAGTGTACCGGGACCTGGACGACCTTTCGCTGCACTTTCCCGTCAGCGAAGAGGTCAGGGACAATAAATATTACTATTTCATGGTCGACCGTTTTACGCTGGAAGACATCCAATGCTCCTTTGCCGAGATGATGGCCCTGGTGTTTATCAATAGATTGCTGGAGGCCTTGGGCAATGATGTCGTGGTGGATGCAGGCATTGAGCTGACCCGCCGCCTGGTGGCCAGCCTGCCGGAGCTGCAGCAACGCTACCTGGAGGGGATCCACCAGCACTTTCGGGTAGAACTCTCGGGTTGTCAGGGCTTAAGCGGGCCAATTATCCAGACAATGATTGAAGCCGTGCGCTGCCACAGAGAGGTGCGCATTCGCTACCATGCCTTTAGAAGCGATGAAGTCAGCCAGCGGGTCATTCAACCCTATACCATTTACTTTCGCCAGCAATACTATGTCGTCGCCTGGTGCAAGGTGCGCAATTCCATCCGGGAGTTTCGCATGGACAGGATACTAGAAGCCATAGCCTTAGACACGGAGTTCTCGCCTGCACCGGAGTTTAACTACGAGGAATATAACACCCGAAGCTGGAATGCCCTGAAGGGGCAAGAGGACTACCAGGTTGTCCTGCACTTTACTCCTGAATACAGTCGTTTTATCCGGGAATACCACGGTGATAAGGCGGATAAGCTGCGGAATTTAGCCAATGGGGGCCTGGAATTTTTTAAGGCTGTCAGCACCCTGGACGAAATCTTTCCCTGGGTTCTCAGCCACGGCGCCGAAGTCCAGGTTATAGAACCCCAAGAGCTGCGTGAGTTGGTCCGGGAGACCATCCGCCGCCAAGGGGAAATTAACGGGCTTATGCAGTTACAGTAGCCAAAGCCTCTGCGTATACTAGAACAACAGGTACGGGGAGGTTGGGGGTAGTGGAAAGCAAAGGCAAGGTTACAATACTGGCCATGGCCACCAATGTGCTGATTATGGTCATGCAGATTGGCATCGGTGTTCTGGCAGGTTCTGTGGTCATGATCTCTGATGGCATACACACCGTCACCGATCTTATGGCTTCGGTGGGCGCCTGGATCAGCGTGAGAATAGCCCGGCGGCCTGAGGACAGTCGCCACCCCTGGGGGCATGGTAAATTCGAGAATTTCGCAGCCTTGGGACAGGGTGGACTAATTCTGGTTTCCGCCGCCATCATTAGCTGGAAGGCTGTGGGTCGGCTAATGGAACCACGACCCTTAGAAATTGTTAGCGTGGGAATAGCGGTGACCTTGGCCTCCATCATTCTGCAGACGGTGGTG
>DAIOXA010000048.1:5803-9116 GCA_036758185.1 Bacillota bacterium | reverse complement strand
AGCATCACTTCTACCTGGCGGTAGAGCTGAATGCCCCGAACCAGTAGCTTAAAGCGCTTACCTTCAACTTTGACGATTCTTTCGTGGACCAGGTTGTGGACAAGCCGCAGATCGATACGCCCCACGTCTTTGCCGATGAGGTCTGAGAGCAGGTGCTGGGCCGCTTCTTCTAAATCCAAGGCAACAAAGGGAGAGGGTGGGTTGATGAGGCTGACCTTGACCTGCTCGTGTATATACATAATTAGAAGTCACTATACTCACCTCCCTCTATATTTATGGGGAGGGGGGTTTTGTTATTACGTTAAGAGTGCGACCGGGAGGGGAGTTTATGAGTAAGGAAATGGGTGGCTTTGTCCACCTCCACAACCACACTGAATTCAGTCTTTTAGACGGGGCCATCAGGGTTCCCGAATTAGTCAATACCGCCAAGGAGATGGGAATGCCGGCCATCGCCATCACCGACCACGCCAATATGTACGGGGTGGTGGACTTTTATAAGGAGGCTAACAAAGCGGGGATAAAGCCCATCCTGGGCTGCGAAGTGTACATGGCCCCAGAGTCCCGGCATGTCAAGCAAGGAAATCGGGATGACACCGCCTACCACCTGGTTCTCCTGGCCGAGACCGATGAGGGCTATAAGAACTTGATGGCCCTGGTCACCTTGGGCCACCGAGAGGGCTTCTATTATAAGCCACGAATAGACAAAGAATTGTTGCGTCAGTACCACACGGGACTCATCGCCCTCTCCGGCTGTCTGGGAGGGCAGGTACCCACCCTGCTGCTCCGGGGGGATAAGCAGGGGGCCAAGGAGCTGGCCCTGGAATTGGACGCCATCTTCGGTCGTGACAATTTCTTTCTGGAACTTCAGGACCATGGCATGATGGAAGAGAAGACGGTTAACCAGGGTTTGGTAGAAATCAGCAGGGAGACGGGCATCCCCCTGGTTGCCACCAATGACATGCATTACCTGAAGCAGAAAGATTCCGAGGCCCATGACGTATTGCTCTGCATCCAGACGGCGAAACAGGTGGAAGATGTCGAGCGCATGCGCTTTCCTGGCGATCAGTTTTACTTTAAGTCCAGTCAGGAGATGGCAGAGCTCTTTGCCTATTGTCCAGAGGCCCTGGACAACACCGGGGTAGTTGCGGAGCGCTGCAATGTGACCATTGAATTTGGGCGCTATCATTTGCCTGACTATCCCGTGCCTGAAGGCCACACCGAGGCTAGTTGGCTGCGCCACCTCTGTACCGACAAGCTGACTGAACGCTATCCCAATCCCACCTCAGAGATCCGTCAACGCTTGGAATACGAGCTCTCGGTCATAGAGTCCATGGGCTATCCCAGTTATTTTCTCATCGTTTGGGACTTCTGCGATTATGCTCGCCGCAACAGCATTGCCGTGGGGCCGGGTCGGGGCTCTGGCGCCGGTAGCATTGTAGCCTATATCCTGGGGATCACTGACATCGATCCCCTGCCCTATAAATTGCTCTTCGAGCGCTTTCTCAACCCCGATCGGGTATCCATGCCCGACTTTGATATCGATTTCTGCTATGAGCGCCGGGGTGAAGTCATCGACTATGTTACCGAGAAGTATGGTCGGGAAAGGGTGGCCCAGATCATCACCTTTGGCACCATGGCCGCCCGGGCTGTCGTCCGCGATGTGGGCCGGGCCTTGGGATTCCCCTTTGCCGAGACCGATCGCATTGCCAAACTGATTCCCGAAGAATTGAAGATGACCATAGACAAAGCCCTGGAACAAGAGCCAAGAATAAAGGAAATGATGGAGGGCGACGCCAGGGTAGAAAAGCTCATCGCCATTGCTAAGAAACTGGAGGGCCTCTCTCGCCACGCATCCACCCATGCCGCGGGGGTGGTCATCGCCAAGGAGGACCTGGTCAACTATGTCCCCCTTCAAGGGAACGATGAAGAGGGTCTGACCACCCAATTCCCCTGGACGACCCTGGCGGAGCTGGGCTTGCTCAAGATGGACTTTTTGGGACTAAGGACCCTTACCATTATCGACAAGACCCTGGAAATGATTGAGGCCAATCGAGGCGTATGTATTGAGCTTAATAGCATTCCCCTGGACGACGAGGCGACGTACAAACTGCTGTGTTCCGCCAACACCCTGGGGGTATTTCAGTTGGAAAGCGACGGCATGCGCAAGGTCATCACAGATTTGCAGCCTTCAGTCTTTGAGGATGTCATCGCCTTGGTCGCCCTGTATCGCCCGGGACCCATGGAGCAGATCCCCAACTTTATCGCCGGCAAACACGGCGAAAAGGTGTCCAGCCCGCATCCTAAGCTTGATGAACTGCTTAAGGAAACTTACGGAGTAATGATTTATCAGGAGCAAATCATGCTGGCCGCCTCGGAGCTGGCAGGATTTACCCTTGCCCAGGCCGACCTGTTGCGCCGGGCCATCGGCAAAAAGAAGCTGGATGAAATGAAGGAACAGCGCAAGGTCTTTGTCCAGGGCTGCTGCGACAACGGCCTCCAACGCAAGCAGGCCGATGATATCTACGACCTCATCGTCAAATTTGCCGACTATGGCTTTAACAAGTCTCATTCTGCAGCTTACGGGCTGGTGGCCTATTACACTGCCTACTTTAAAGCAAACTACACCCTAGAGTTCATGGCCGCCATGTTGGGTGGGGCCATGGCCAATAGTGACAAAGTGGCATTGTACATCGACCACTGCCGACGTCTGGGGATTGAGGTCCTGCCCCCGGATATTAACGACAGCGGCGTCAGCTTTACCGTGGTGGGAGATAGCATTCGCTTTGGCTTGGGAGCAGTTAAGAACGTGGGCGCCGCCGCCGTTGAGCAGCTTTTGGCGGAAAGGGAGAACGGACCCTTTACAAGTCTGGCAGACTTTTGCTCCCGCATGAACGGCCGCTGCAACAAGCGGATGTTGGAATACATGATCAAGGGGGGCTGTATGGATGAGCTGCCGGGGCATCGTGCCCAGAAGCTGGCGGCCATGGATGAGTTGCTGGCCCGGGCGGCCCGACTTAACAAGCAAAGGATCAGTGGGCAAATGGACATCTTTGATGTCCTGGGCGAACCTGAGTACCAGGACGAATTGCCGCCCATGGAACCCATGGATCGCAAGGAACTGCTCAAGGCCGAGAAAGAGGCCCTGGGTATGTATATCAGCGGCCATCCCCTGGAGGACTATACCCAACTCCTGGATTCCCTGAATGTGGCGTCCATCGCCAACCTGGAGGAAAGCCAGGAAGGCCGGGAAGTGACGGTGGCAGGGATGGTAGCAAATTGTCGGACCATGATGACCCGCCGGGGCAAGCGCATG
>DAIOXA010000048.1:0-5793 GCA_036758185.1 Bacillota bacterium | reverse complement strand
GACGTTGGAGGATCAGTTCGCATCCCTGGAGGTTATTATATTTGAAGAGGTGTTAAACCGAGTCCAGGAGCTGCTACAGGGGGATGCTCCCCTTCTGGTCAAGGGCGTGCTAGAATTTCCCACTCAAGAAGAACCAAAGATTCGGGCCGAGTCCATCACAAAACTGGTGACACCCCAGGGCGAGGAAAAGCTGTACTTGAAGATAAGCGATGCCAATGATGGCGACTTGCTCAACCGGGTCTTATACATCCTGGATCAATATGCCGGTGACATTCCCGTCTACATGTTCTTCTCGGATACCAAGGCCCTGCGCCTGATGGAACGCTTTCCCGTCAGGGTTGAGCCGCGCCTTCTGGAGCAGCTACAGGATATGTTAGGTGAGGATAGCGTCGTGCTAAAAACTGTAAACCAGCAGCAAGAAGCGGAATAGAATAAAACGAGGTGAAGATAATGCAAGAAAAGATCACCAAGATGATGCAGGACAGGGGAGTGTCCTTGGAATGTATAGCCCGGTTGGTCCTGGAGCTCCAGCTGCCTTATAATTCTGAGCTTGCTCTGGAGGAATGCCTGATCAGTGTGGAAAAAGTCATGGAAAAGCGGGAAGTCCAGCACGCCATCCTGACGGGACTGACCCTGGACATCTATGCTGAAAAGGGCCTATTGCCCGAGCCGCTGCAGGGAATCCTGACCAGAGATGACCCCCTCTATGGCATCGACGAAATTCTGGCCCTCAGTATCACCAATATCTACGGTAGCATTGGCTTTACCAACTTTGGCTACCTGGACAAGGTGAAATCAGGGATTCTGAGCAATATCAACACCAAGCAGGAGGGCGTCGTCAACACCTTCCTGGACGACTTGGTGGCGGCAATAGCAGCTGCAGCAGCCGCGCGCCTAGCACATCAAACCTAGAGGTTAGAGGCTGGAAGTTGGAGGTTAGAATTGTGGTCACACTATCAGAGAATTACCTAATCCCCGCTAAAATACCCTAACTCTAACCTCTAACCTCGAATCTCCAACTTCTAGTAGCGATTGACATGACCCCAGCCATATAAGATAATGGGGTTGTGAAAAGAATTACGAAAGCGAGGGTGTTCAATGCGTCAAGATGCTCTAAATCTTCACAGGGACAATCAGGGTAAGCTAGCGGTAAGTGGCAAGGTTCCGCTGCGCAATGCCCAGGATCTCAGCCTGGCCTACTCTCCTGGGGTGGCAGAACCATGCCTGGAGATACATAAAGACAAGGCTGCGGCTTATGAATACACCGCCAAGGGGAACTTCGTTGCCGTTGTCTCCGATGGCACAGCAGTTCTGGGCCTGGGCAATATTGGTCCCGAGGCTGCCATGCCCGTCATGGAGGGCAAGGCTGTGTTGTTCAAATCCTTTGCCGGTGTAGACGCCTTCCCCATCTGTTTGGGCTCCACCAATCCCGAAGACATCATCAAGACTGTCAAGTTGTTAGAACCTACCTTTGGTGGAATTAACCTGGAGGATATCGCCGCCCCGGCATGCTTCGAAATCGAAGCCAGGCTTAAGCAGGAGATGAACATCCCCGTCTTTCACGATGACCAGCATGGGACAGCCATTGTCACTGCGGCAGCCCTCATCAACGCCCTCAAGGTTGTGGGCAAGGATATCGCAAAAATCAAAGTGGTGGTAAACGGCGCTGGCGCATCAGCCATGGCGGTATCCCGCTTGCTCCTTGGGCTAGGTATCCGGGACCTGGTCATGTGTGACACCACTGGCACGATTTATCGTGGGCGCACCCAACGCATGAACCCTTTTAAGGCGCAAATTGCCGAGATCACCAACCCCGATGGAATCCGAGGCACTTTGGCCGATGCCGTCAAGGGCAGGGATGTCTTTATCGGCCTTTCTGCAGGCAATGTCCTCAGTCAGGATATGGTTCGCACCATGGCCCCAGATCCCATCATCTTTGCCATGGCTAATCCCGATCCCGAGATAGATCCCGCCTTGGCCCAGCAAGCCGGGGCCAAGATTATCGGCACCGGGCGTTCGGACTATCCCAACCAGATTAACAACGTCCTGGCCTTCCCCGGCGTCTTCCGGGGTACCCTGGACACCCGGGCCAGTGATATAAACGAAGAGATGAAGATTGCCGCCGCTTATGGCATCGCCGGCCTGGTGGGGGAGGACGAATTATCTCTGGATTACATCATCCCCCGTCCCTTTGATCCCCGAGTCGCCCCGGCGGTGGCCGCCGCTGTGGCTCAGGCCGCCATGGATAGCGGTGTAGCCAGAATCCAGGTCGACCCTCAGCAAGTGGCAACCAAGACCAGGGAACTGGCCAGCATAGAATAAGTAGGTTTCGGGGCGGGCAACTGCCCCGTTTTGGTGCAGGAATATATTGGGGAATAGAGAATATATCCAGTAACAAACTATATAGCGGGAGTGATTAGATGAAAAAGCTATTGGTAGTTGGAGCAGGACAGATGGGCGCCGGCATTGCCCAGTCCGCAGCCCAGGCAGGTTACCTTGTTCAGCTATCTGACATAAGTTCTGAATTGGTGGCCAAGGGAATCGCCGGCATAGACAAGGCCCTGGCCAGACAGGTGAGCAAGGGGCGCATGCAGCAAGAAGAGAAGGCTGAGGTAATGGGAAGAATCAGTGCCGCCCCAGGGCTGGAAGCTGCCGTCGATGCCGACCTGGTTATCGAGGCTGTAGTGGAGAGTCGGGAAGTCAAGCGCAATATCTTTACCCAGCTGGAGGGGATCTGCAAGGACACGGCGATACTGGCCAGCAATACCTCCTCCATTTCCATAACAGAAATTGCAGGATATACCTCTTGCCCAGAGCGGGTCATCGGCATGCACTTTATGAATCCCGTACCGGTTATGCGCCTGGTGGAATTGATCCGGGGCGCCGCCACCTCCGACGAGACCTTCGCCACAGTGAGGGAGGTAGCCGAGGCCATGGGCAAGACGCCGGTGGAAGTCAACGATTCTCCGGGATTTGTCGTCAACCGCATCCTCATACCCATGCTCAACGAAGCCTGTTTCCTCCTCCAGGAGGGAGTGGCTTCGGCAGAGGGAATTGACCAGGCCATGAACCTGGGGGCCAACCATCCCATGGGCCCCTTGGCCCTGGCCGACCTCATTGGCCTGGATACCTGTCTGGCCATCATGGAGGTGCTGCACAAGGATCTGGGCGACGACAAGTACCGGCCCTGTCCTTTACTGCGCAAGTTGGTTCAGGCCGGTTGGCTGGGTCGCAAGACTGGACGAGGTTTCCACACTTATGGGGAGGGAAAATAAATGGCCGTCCGCGTCCAAATTGAGGATCGCATTGCCCTGGTCACCATCGACCGCAGCTCAACGCCCTCAATATCGAGTCCCTGAAGGCCCTGGAGCAAGAGCTGAGCACCCTCAGCCGTGATGGAGGGATAAAGGTTGTGGTGGTCACCGGCGCTGGCAGCAAGGCCTTTGTGGCAGGGGCCGACATCGGCGAAATGACGGACATGAATGAGAAACAGGCCTTCGAATTCTCTAGTCTGGGCCATAGGGTCTTTAGATTGCTGGAAACCATGCCCAAGCCTACCATCGCTGCCATCAATGGCTATGCCCTGGGGGGCGGCTGTGAGCTGGCCCTGGCCTGCGACATGCGCTTTGCCGGAGATTGGGCAAAATTAGGTCAGCCCGAAATTGGCTTGGGTATAATCCCTGGCTTTGGCGGGACTCGGCGTCTGGCCCGTCTAGTGGGCCGGGGCAAGGCCATGGAAATGATTCTAAGCGGCGAGCGCATGGATGCAGAGACCGCCCTGAAACTTGGCCTGGTGGAGCGGGTCTACTCTGCCGAAGAGCTGATGCCTCGGACCATGGATTTCGCCCGCCGCCTGGCCAATTGCAGCCTGCGGGCACTGGCGGCGGCCAAGGCAGCCATTGGCGGGGGCGACGATCCCGGCTTGACTGTGGAGCAGGAGCTCTTTGCCCAGCTCTTCTCGGGACCCGACCAGAAAGAAGGCATGTCCGCTTTTCTGGAGCGGCGACAGCCAAAGTTCAGCGGGCTAGAATAGAAGGAGTAATAGCGGCCCGCAGGGACGCAATCCGTCCCGGGAAAGGAGCAGGGCTTATGACAAGATTAGCAGTGCTGACCAGCGGCGGTGATGCTCCGGGCATGAACGCAGCCGTCCGGGCTGTGGTTCGCAAGAGCATCTACTTAGGCTGTGAGGTCTACGCCATTAAGGAAGGGTTTCGCGGCATCATCGAAGACAATATAGAGCCCATGAATCTCAGTTCGGTGGCAGATATCATCCAACGGGGGGGGACGGTGTTGCGCACCGCCCGCTGTGATGAATTCAAGACCCCCCAGGGTCAGGCCCAGGGCATCGAAAACCTGCGTCTCCGGGGGATAGATGGGATAATTGTCATCGGTGGGGATGGCTCGCTACGAGGCGCCCAGGCTCTGAATCGAGGGGGGATCCCTGCGGTGGGCATTCCCGGAACTATAGATAATGACATGGCTTATACAGATTTTACCATAGGTTTTGATACCGCAGTGGCCACTGCCTGTGATGCCATAGACAAGATTCGGGATACCGCCACTTCCCACCAGCGGACATTTATTGTCGAGCTGATGGGGCGACACTCTGGGGCCATTGCCCTAGCTGCAGGCCTAGCCGCCGGGGCCGAGTCCATTTTGCTGCCCGAGCAGCCCTATGACTTGGATGAAGTCTGCCAGCGCCTGGAACGGGGGCGGCAGCGGGGCAAGCTGCACAGCATCATCCTGGTTGCGGAAGGAGTAGCCAGTGCCTTTGATATTGCCGAGGAAATAAAAAAACGGACCCAGCAGGATAACCGGGTCATAGTGCTGGGTCACCTACAGCGGGGAGGTTCCCCCACAGCCTTTGACAGGATTCTGGCCAGCCGCATGGCCTCGGTGGCGGTGGATCTAAGCCTAGCTGGTCAGGGGGGTAAACTGGTGGCCATGCAAAATGGTCAGTATGCCGGCGTTGACATTGAATATGCCTTGAGTCAACCGGCCAATTTTGACGAAAAGGCCTATAAGTTAGCCAAGATTCTCTCGATTTAAGGGAGGTATGTACATGCGCAAGACCAAAATTGTCTGCACCATTGGCCCGGCCAGTGAGGATTTGGGAACCCTTAAGAAGATGCTTTTAGCTGGGATGAATGTGGCTCGGTTGAACTTTTCCCACGGCAGCCACGAAGAACATGGGCGACGCATTGAGGCTCTTCGCCAGGCTTCCCAGGAGACATGCATGCCGGTGGCCATTCTCTTGGATACCAAGGGGCCGGAAATCCGTTTGGGGACCTTTGCCCAGGGCAGTGTTCAGTTAGCCAATGGGCAGACCTTTACCCTTACAACCCGGGAAGTCCAGGGCAATGAGGAGATTGTTTCAGTAAGCCACTCGGGCCTTCCCCGAGACCTCGCTGCCGGCCGCCGCGTGCTCATCGATGACGGCCTCATTGAGCTTACGGTAAAGGAAGTTACCGAAACCGATGTAATCTGCCAGGTACAAAACGGAGGCGCCGTCAGCGATCGCAAGGGTGTCAACTTGCCGGGTTCTGAGGTGTCCCTGCCCTCCATGGGACCCCAGGATAGGGACGACATCCTCTTTGGCATCCAACAAGACGTCGACTTTATTGCCGCTTCCTTTGTCCGCTCAGCTGGGGATATATTGGCCCTGCGTCGCCTGCTGGAGGAGCACGACAGCGACATACATATCATTGCCAAGATCGAAAACCACCAGGGATTGGACAACTTGGATTCCATTCTCAAAGTGGTGGATGGCCTCATGGTGGCCCGGGGCGATTT
>DAIOXA010000047.1:0-9201 GCA_036758185.1 Bacillota bacterium | reverse complement strand
GCCATTCCAGTGCTGCCTCCCGACCTTCGGCCCATGGTGCAACTGGAAGGTGGCCGTTTCGCTACCGCTGACCTCAACGATCTCTACCGCCGGGTCATTAACCGCAATAACCGGCTCAAGCGCCTCCTAGACTTGGGTGCTCCTGATATAATTGTCCGCAATGAGAAGCGCATGCTCCAGGAGGCGGTGGACGCCCTCATCGACAATGGTCGCCGGGGACGCCCCGTCACAGGCCCCGGCAACCGACCTCTCAAATCCCTCAGCGACTTGCTCAAGGGCAAGCAGGGTAGGTTCCGCCAAAATCTCCTGGGCAAACGTGTAGACTACTCGGGCCGTTCCGTCATCGTTGTCGGCCCCGAACTCAAGATGTACCAGTGCGGTCTACCCAAGGAAATGGCTCTGGAGTTGTTCAAGCCCTTTGTCATGCGCCGCTTGGTCAACGACGGCATCGCCCATAATATTAAGAACGCCAAGCGCATGGTAGAAAAGGTTGAGTCCGAGGTCTGGGACGTCCTAGAAGAAGTAATTAAGGAACATCCCGTCCTCCTAAACCGCGCCCCCACCCTGCACCGTTTGGGTATTCAGGCCTTTGAACCTGTATTGGTTGAAGGCAGGGCAATTCAGATCCATCCGTTAGTATGTACGGCATACAACGCCGACTTTGACGGTGACCAGATGGCCGTCCACGTTCCCCTTTCTGCCGAGGCCCAGGCCGAGTCCCGGTTGTTGATGCTGGCAGCTCATAACATCCTCAACCCCAAGGACGGGCGTCCCGTCGTCACCCCCACCCAGGACATGGTGCTGGGAATCTATTATCTGACCATGGAAAGATCGGGGGATAAGGGTGAGGGCAAGGTCTATGGCGACTATTCCGAAGTCTTACGGGCCTACCAGGATAAGGCCATCACCCTGCATTCGCGGATAGCCATCCATTTGCGAGCCCTGACCGATAAAAACCTTGGATCCCTGTCAGGGGAGCGCGGCTACCTTCTAACCACTGCAGGAAGACTGATTTTTAATGAAATTTTCCCTAAGGATTTCCCCTTCATCAACCGTCCATCCTTGGATGGCAGTGTGTCTGCCGCAGACATTGCTCCGCCGGGCAGCAATATTCCCGAACTCATTGCCGCCAAGGCGCCCGTTGGGGCCATTACCATGAAGGTAATAGGCAAGATTATTGCCGACTGTTTCCGCCGATATAGGACAACGGCGACGGCTGAGATACTGGACAAGATCAAGACTGTTGGCTTTTCCTACTCAACACAGGCGGGGATAACCATCGCCGTATCCGATATTGCCGTGCCCAAAGAAAAGTCGGACATCATTCAAGCTGCCGAAGCCCAAGTGGAGAAAATCCAAAAAGACTTCCGCCGTGGCTTAGTCAGTGATAATGAGCGCTATGAGCAGGTAATATCTATTTGGAACAAGGCTAAAGACGATATTTCCAAGAGCCTGATGGCTGGCCTGGATCCCTTTAATCCCATTTACATGATGATTGGTTCCGGTGCCCGAGGCAATGAATCTCAGATCACACAGTTAGCCGGAATGAGGGGATTGATGGCTGACCCCACTGGAAAGGTCATTGAATTGCCTATCAAGGCCAATTTCCGCGAGGGACTCACCGTTATGGAGTTCTTCATCTCCTCCCACGGTTCCAGAAAGGGTCTAGCAGATACCGCCCTCAAGACTGCCGACTCAGGTTATCTGACCCGGCGCCTAGTCGACGTGTCCCAGGATGTCATCGTCCGGGACATCGATTGTGGCACCGATCACAGTCTGGCCGTCTCCGAAATCCGGGATGGACGCTCTGTCATTGAGCCTCTGGAAGAACGTATGGAAGGGCGCTATGCAGCCGAGGATATCGTTACCCCCGATGGCAGACTTCTCGTTGCCAAGGACGAGCTCATTGATGCCTTGGCAGCCAAGGAAATTGCCAATTACGGCGTAATCGATGCTCCCGCTTCTGGCACAGTCCGCCTGGAAGCAGCCCGTCTAATACTAGTGGGTGATGATGGGGAGTCATATCCCTTTGAACTCAACAACCAAGTGGTTTATGTTGAGGATGGCCAGCGGGTGCTGGCAGGCCAAAGATTAGCCGCAGTCTTTGATTCGGTGCAGATCCGCACTATCCTTACCTGCAAGAGCAGGTACGGGGTGTGCGTCAAGTGTTATGGCCAGGATATGGCCACCGGCAATGTTGTCAATATCGGAGAGTCTGTGGGCATCATCGCTGCCCAGTCTATTGGTGAACCCGGGACCCAGCTCACCATGAGGACTTTTCACACCGGTGGCGTTGCTGGCGACGACATCACCTTAGGCCTTCCCCGGGTTGAAGAGATTTTTGAAGCCCGCAAGCCTAAGGGGCAAGCTGTCATCACCGAAATCGATGGAGTCACCCAGATTCACGATCAAAAGACCAAGCGCGAAGTAGAGGTAAAGGGACCCGACGGCCAATCCGAAATGTATACCATTCCCTATGGCGCCAGGCTCAAGGTTCGCAACAATCAACGGGTGGAAGCGGGGGATGCCCTGACGGAGGGCCCCATAAATCCCCATGAACTTTTGAGAGTTAAGGGCGCCGAGGCTGTCCAGTCCTACCTTACCCAAGAAGTACAGCGGGTTTACCGCAACCAGGGCGTCGACATAAACGACAAGCACATCGAGGTCATCGTCAGGCAGATGATGCGCAAAATCAAAGTAGAGTCTCCTGGCGATACTGGCTTGCTCCCTGGCGCCTTTGTCGATCAGTATGAATTCGACGAGGCCAACAACCAATACAAAAGTGACGGGGGCGAGGCAGCCACTGGTCGTGAACTGCTGCTGGGAATCACCAAGGCCTCCCTGGCCACCGACTCCTTCCTGTCGGCGGCGTCCTTCCAGGAGACGACCCGGGTGCTGACCGAGGCCGCCATAAAGGGCAAGGTCGATCCCCTCATTGGTCTAAAAGAAAATGTCATCATTGGCAAGCTCATTCCCGCGGGAACGGGCATGTCCAGATACAGCAGCATATCCATTGTCAAGGAACCGCAAATTGAAGAAAAAACAATTATAATTGACAGTCCTCAATTCCAATGATAAAATGCTTAAGTGTGTATTTTTGATATAACTGGGAGGTTAGGCGTGCTAATGGCCATTCCGGAACTGGAAGATGGGGCTGTCCTCAGGGTTGGCGCCAAGCAGACGAGGCTCGCCCTAGAACAGGGCATGGCAATCAAGGTTTTTTTTGCCCAGGACGCCGAGGCTCGACTGGTGAACCCCATTGTGCTTCAGTGCAGGAACCAGGGTGTTCCTGTAGTGGGCGTCGCCAGTATGCAGGAGCTTGGAAAAGCCTGTGGAATTCAAGTAGGCGCCGCCACTGCTGTATTGATCCGAAAATAGCATATGCGCCCGGTCTCTAACGGCCGGGCAAATTTCACAACTCTTGGAAGGAGGTGCACATATGCCAACGATTAACCAATTAGTTCGCAAAGGCAGAAAGCAAATGATCAAAAAATCCAGCTCGCCCGCTTTAGAGGGTTCTCCTCAAAGGCGCGGTGTATGTACCAGAGTTTCCACTTTGACCCCCAAGAAGCCTAACTCTGCATTGCGCAAAGTTGCCCGGGTGCGCTTGACCAATGGCGCCGAAGTAACTGCATACATTCCCGGCATCGGCCATAACCTGCAAGAGCACTCTGTTGTTCTTGTCCGGGGCGGCAGGATCAAAGACCTGCCTGGAGTTAGGTATCACATCGTTCGCGGCGCCTTGGATACCGCCGGTGTTCAAAACCGCAACCAGGGCCGCTCAAAATACGGCTCCAAAAAGCCTAAATCCTAAGGAATTGGAGGGATAATGAATGCCCAGAAGGGGTGCAGTACCAAAACGAGAGATAATTGCCGACCCCATTTACCAAAGCGATCTCATCTCTCGTTTTATAAACAAGATTATGCTTGATGGCAAAAAAGGCGTTGCCCAGTCAATAATGTATGGAGCGCTGGACATTATCAGGGAAAAGACTGGTAAGGATCCCATGGAGGTCTTTGAGGCTGCCATGACCAATGTCATGCCTGTCCTCGAAGTTAAGGCTCGCCGGGTAGGCGGTAGCAACTACCAGGTTCCTGTCGAGGTTCGCCCTGAGCGACGCCGCACTTTGGCAATCCGTTGGCTGATAGAATACTCGCGCAGACGCGGTGAAAAGACCATGGCTCAGCGCCTGGCTGGCGAATTGATGGATGCTGCCAACAGCACCGGCGCAAGCGTCAAAAAGCGCGAGGATACCCACAAGATGGCAGAAGCCAACAAAGCCTTTGCTCATTTCCGCTGGTAACAGTGTTTTGCGTGAGTGCGACCTGCAATGTGGCACTAGAAAAAGCACTTACCTTGGATGTTTTGTGAGAGTGCTTGTATGTGACGCGAGCAGAAGGCGGGGTAAACTAACCCGAAAGGAGGGAAACTCTTATGGCAAGAGAATTTGCACTGGATAAGACCAGGAATATTGGTATCATGGCCCATATCGACGCCGGCAAGACCACAACCACCGAGCGGATATTGTTCTATACCGGCCGGGTACACAAATTAGGAGAGACCCATGACGGCGCTGCCACCATGGACTGGATGGTCCAGGAGCAGGAGCGCGGTATCACCATTACCTCTGCTGCAACCACTGCCCATTGGAAGGCCCACCGAATAAACATTATCGACACACCAGGCCACGTTGACTTTACCGTCGAGGTTGAACGCTCCCTTCGGGTGTTGGATGGCGCCGTTGGCGTCTTCTGCGCCAAGGGCGGAGTAGAGCCCCAGTCTGAAACAGTCTGGCGTCAGGCCGACAAATACAAGGTTCCCCGCATCGCCTACATCAACAAGATGGACATCACCGGCGCCGATTATCTTAGGGTAGTGGGGATGATTGAGGAGCGTCTCCTGGCAAATCCCATTCCGATCCAACTGCCCATCGGCAGTGAAGATACCTTCCGGGGTATCATTGACCTCATCGAAATGTCTGCAATTATTTACACTGATGAATTAGGAACTCGCAGTGAAGCTGAGGCCATTCCCGCCGATTTACAGGACCTGGCCCAGGAATATCGGGAAAAGCTCTTGGAAGCCGTGGCGGACTTTGATGAATCTCTGATGGCTAAGTTCCTGGAGGGTGAAACCATCTCTGTTCAGGAACTCAAGACCGCCTTGCGCCGGGGAGTTCTTGCCAACAAACTGGTCCCAGTCCTCTGTGGTTCTTCTTATAAAAATAAGGGTGTCCAGCCCCTCTTGGATGCTGTGGTGGACTTTTTGCCCGCCCCCAACGAGGTTGCTGACATCCGCGGCATAAAGGTAGGGACAGAAGAAGAAATTGTCCGCAAGTCCGACGACTCAGAACCCTTCGCCGCCTTGGCCTTTAAGGTCGCCGTCGATCCCTTTGTAGGGAAGCTGATCTTTTTGCGGGTGTACTCTGGCGTTCTCCAGTCTGGGAGCTACGTGCTCAACTCCACCAAGGGCAAGAAGGAGCGTGTTGGCCGCCTGTTGCGGATGCATGCCAACCACCGGGAGGAGATCACGGCAATCCAAGCCGGCGACATCGTCGCCGCAGTGGGTCTCAAGGACACTGCCACCGGCGACACCCTTTGCGCCGAAAACGGTGCAGTCATTCTAGAATCCATGCAATTCCCAGAGCCTGTAATAGATGTCGCCATTGAACCCAGGACCAAGGCAGATCAGGAGAAGATGTCCATATCTCTGCAGAAGCTAGCAGAAGAGGATCCTACTTTTAGGACATACACCGATGCTGAAACTGGCCAAACTCTGATTTCTGGAATGGGTGAGTTGCACCTGGAAATCATCGTCGACCGCCTGATCCGGGAATTCAAGGTGGGCGCCAATGTCGGTAAACCCCAGGTTGCCTATAAAGAAACCATTACCAAGACAGTCGAGGCCGAAGGCAAGTTTGTCCGCCAGTCCGGCGGCCGCGGCCAGTATGGCCATGTGTGGCTGAAAATTTCCCCTCGGCCGCCTGGCAGCGGTTTTGAATTTGTCAATAAAATAGTCGGCGGCGTCGTGCCCAAAGAATATATCCCCGCAGTAGAAACCGGCGTCAAAGAGGCGACCCAAAACGGAGTTCTCGGGGGATACCCGGTAATCGATGTATCTGTCGCCATCTACGACGGTAGCTATCACGACGTCGACTCTTCAGAGTTGGCCTTTAAGATAGCTGGCTCCATCGGCTTTAAGGCGGCAATGCAAAAAGCCCAGCCCGTCCTCTTAGAGCCGGTAATGAAGGTAGAGGTTACCGTTCCCGAGGATTATATGGGTGACGTCATGGGTGACATCAACTCCAGACGTGGCCGCATTGAGGGTATGGACCCAGCCAACGGAGTTCAGATTATCCGGTCAATGGTTCCCCTGGCCGAAATGTTCGGGGATGCCACCGAACTACGTTCCCGGCCCCAGGGGCGTGGAGTATTCTCCATGGAATTCTCCCATTATGAACCGGTTCCCAAGAGCATAGCCGAGCAAATAACCAACCGGAGTTAGTGCCCTTCAGGGCAAAAGGAGGGAAAGTAATTGGCTGCAACACAAAAAATTAGAATTCGACTCAAGGCCTTCGACCACAGCGTGCTGGATCAGTCGGCAGAAAAAATCGTTGAAACAGCTCGCCGCACCGGCGCCCAAGTGTCTGGCCCCATTCCCCTGCCTACCGACAAGAGCATCTACACAATTTTGCGGGCCGTTCACAAGTACAAGGACTCCCGAGAGCAATTCGAAATGCGGGCCCACAAGCGCCTCATCGATATCCTGGAACCCACCCCCAAAACGGTGGATGCCTTGATGCGGCTTGATCTTCCCGCAGGGGTTGACATCGAACTTAAGCTTTAACCTTTATAGTTTATCAGTGTCGAGGAGGTGGCAAAACAAATGAAGAAGGGAATTCTGGGTAAGAAGATTGGCATGACCCAAATGTTTGATCAAGAAGGGAACGTAGTTCCCGTAACCGTGTTGCAGGCAGGCCCCTGCCCGGTGGTCCAGAAGAAAACCGTAGCCACCGATGGTTATAATGCCATTCAGGTCGGCTTCCAAGAGCAAAAAGAGCAGCGTCTAACCAACCCTGAGCGGGGCCATTTCAAGAGGGCTGATGTAGCTCCCACCCGGTACCTGGCCGAGCTAAAGCTGGTCAACGCCGAGGAATTTGAAGTTGGTCAAGAGCTGCGGGCCGATATGTTTCAGGCTGGTGATCGCATCGATGTGTCCAGCGTCTCTAAAGGAAAAGGATTCGCCGGCTCCATCAAGCGTCACAACCAGCGCCGTGGTCCCATGAGTCATGGTTCCCACTATCATCGGGGTCCCGGTTCTCTGGGCGCTGTGGATGCAGCCAGGGTTTTCAAAGGTCGTCCCCTGCCCGGGCGCATGGGCGGCGAACTGGTTACAATGCAAAATCTTGAAGTAGTAAAAGTCGATGCGGAACGCAACTTGCTGATTGTCAAGGGATCCATGCCCGGCATTCGCGGCGCCCTGCTGCGGATCAGGGACTCCGTTAAGAACAGGTAAAGTAGCTGAAGCGAAAGGAGGACACAGGACATGCCTAAGGTGGCAGTTCACAACACAAAAGGCGAGCAAGTAGGCGAGCTGGAACTCAGCCCAGCTATTTTCGCCGCTTCTGTCAATGAAGCAGCCATCCACGAAGTAGTCGTTGCCTACTTGGCCAACCAGCGGCGCGGGACGGCCCAGACCAAGACTCGGGGTCTCGTCAGAGGCGGTGGCCGTAAACCATGGCGCCAAAAGGGCACAGGCCGTGCTCGGCACGGTTCCATCAGGTCTCCCATCTGGGTCGGCGGCGGCACTGTTTTTGGTCCCCATCCCAGGGACTATACAATCCGGCTGCCCAAAAAGATCAAGCGGGCGGCCCTGAAATCCGCCCTGACATCCAAGTTCAACAATAATGAGATTATCGTCTTGGACCAGCTGACCATGGAAGCTCCCAAGACCCAAGAGATAGTCCGTATCCTTAAGAACCTCAAGGTAGAGGGAAAAGCTGTCTTTATTACCGCAGATTCCGCACCCACAGTCTACAAATCTGCCCGCAACATTCCCGGGGTCAGCACCGGTATCGCCAACAACGTCAATACCTATCAGGTGCTCAACGGAGGTTCAATTATTCTGACCCAAGATGCTGTTGCCAAGATCCAGGAGGTGTTTGCATAATGCGCGACGCCCGCGACATAATCATCAGACCTCTTATTACTGAGAAGACCAACGATCTCATGGCTGATAAGAAATACAGCTTTGTTGTCAAGAGGGATGCAAACAAAATTGAGATTGCCCACGCCGTGGAAAAGCTGTTTAAAGTCAAAGTTGAATCAGTTAACACCGCCAATATGCGGGGCAAACTCAAGCGGATGGGAGTTCACCAAGGCTACCGTCCCAGCTGGAAGAAGGCTGTCGTCAAGTTGACAGCTGGATCCAAGCCCATCGAAATCTATGAATAGAACTCTGCTCCAAGGAGGGTGAGTCATGGCTATTAAATCCTTCAGACCTACCTCCCCCGGTAAACGGTTTGCTACAGTTTCCTCCTTCGAGGAAATTACCAAGACCGAACCTGAAAAGGCATTGTTGGCCCCATTAAAGAAATATGCCGGGCGTAACAACCAGGGTCGGATAACCGTTCGTCACCGTGGTGGTGGTCATAAGCGCAATTACAGAATCGTCGATTTTCGCAGAGCCAAAGATGGCGTCCCGGCAACGGTGGCGGCCATTGAATACGACCCTAACCGTTCCGCTAACATCGCCCTGCTCCATTATGCCGACGGCGATAAGACTTATATACTAGCTCCCAACGAGCTCAAGGTAGGCGCAGTGGTTTACTCGGGACCCGGTTCGGATATCAAAGTGGGCAACTGCCTGACCCTAAGGGACCTACCCCTGGGCACCATCGTCCACAATCTTGAGCTAAAGCCCGGTAAGGGTGGTCAGTTGGTTCGCTCTGCCGGCGCCAGCGCCCAGATCAAGGCCAAAGAAGGCAATTATGCCCACGTAGAATTGCCTTCGGGAGAAGTTCGCCTAATTCATCTGGACTGTCGCGCCACCATCGGTCAGGTAGGCAACGTCGACCATCAAAACATCACCATTGGCAAGGCCGGCCGCTCCCGCTGGCTGGGCAAAAGACCCAGCGTCCGTGGTGTCGTCATGAACCCTACCGATCACCCCCATGGTGGTGGCGAAGGCAAGGCCCCCAT
>DAIOXA010000046.1:9042-9296 GCA_036758185.1 Bacillota bacterium | reverse complement strand
TGTAAGGGCAGCAATGTCTTCAGCGGACCGGTACTAATAGGTCGAGGGCTTGACCTAAGCGTTTTACGGGTAACGTTGCCTAGTAAAAAAGCTAGCATAAGTGGTAACCAATAAAAGATCGAAGCACGGTATTCTGCGAACCAATGCACTTTAATACTGCAACAAAAAGACCACGCGTTTTGGAGCAAAATGCAGAGTGACCTTTACCTTTCCTGTGTAGTATATCCGGTGGCTATGGCGAAGGGGTCCCACCC
>DAIOXA010000046.1:7131-9032 GCA_036758185.1 Bacillota bacterium | reverse complement strand
GTCGAGGGCTTGACCTAAGCGTTTTACGGGTAACGTTACCAGTAATGTAACCTAGTAAAAAAGCGAACACGCTACGCGTTTGGGCGAAGCTCAAACGCAGAGTGACCCGAATTTACGCTTTTCTGTGTAGTCTATCCGGTGGCTATGGCGAAGGGGTCCCACCCGTTCCCATCCCGAACACGGAAGTTAAGCCCTTCTGCGCCGATGGTACTTGGGGATTTCCCCCTGGGAGAGTAGGTCGTTGCCGGATCAAAAACCAGCCATTGGGGACAGTCCCCAATGGCTGGTTTTTTTTTACAAGCAGGAGAAAGGCAACAAAATGTAGAAATAAATAGTTTTCCAGTTAGATATAGTTAAGAATTTTGACGGTAAGCACTGGGACTGAGGCCAGTGTTTCGCTTAAAGACTGTGGCAAAGTGGCTGCTGTTTTGGAATCCGCACTGCAGGCATATTTCTGTAATTGACAGCGGGGAATCGCTGAGTAATTCCCGAGCTTTGTCTAACCTGTACTTTGTCAGGTATTCAAAGGGACTCAAACCGGTTTCTTTCTTGAAAATGCGAATAAAGTGGTACTGGCTATAGTTTACCTGCCTTGCTATATCGTCTAAAGTCATTTGGATGTTATAGTTTGTGTGAATGTATTCAACGGCAAGACTAATGTCTTTGCACAAACGTTTTTTAGGCTGTACCGGAACGGGTTTTGGAATACCCTGGAGGAGCAAAGTAGTGATAATATCAGCGAGATCCTGTAGGAGTTTATCCCTGCCGGGATAGTCAAATTTTGCTTCCTGATAAAACATGTTGAGGCGATTACTGATGTCCCAAGTCTCCATGATTTGATGGGCCTTAGTGGTTGGATGAGTAAAAAAGAAGTTCGGTTCAATCTTTTTGATTAGCGTGTTGCGGATCATAACAATGTTTATCGGGAAATTGGGCTTAGTAAGGATGAACATATAATAGTTATGGGGGGGAACCAATTGCTCGTGTCGACTGCACCGAGGACAATAAATGAAATCGCTTATTGCCACAGGGTCATCAGGAAACATCAGTGGAGGGGTATTGCCGCTAAGCACGTGTAGTTGCCGTATAGGGCTGACTCCAGTTAATCCTGTTGTAGGAGTAGCCTTTTCACACTTAACAGCCATTGATTTTCCACCTCACTTTAATAGCTCATTTTGCCTTAATTATAGCTGCTTTTTCCTTCCCGGTAATCACCCTGGGGGTGATTATGGCCATTATCACTACACTTGTATAAGGGGGGCTTTGTATGCGAGTTCTTAAGCCATTATCTCTATGTCTCTTGCTAATTTCTTCTTGTCTTATCCCGGGATGTAGACCCAGCTCTGATAATCCCGTCACACTGACAATGTGGCATAACTTTGGCGGACAAATGCAGACCGCAATGAACGGGCTGGTGGATGAGTTCAACCAGACTGTGGGCCAGGAAAATGGTATTTTCCTCAGCATTACTTCCATCTCTGATACAGCTACCATTCGTGACAAGTTGGCCATGATCGCCGACGACGATCCCGGCGTCCCTGAGATGCCAGATATTACAACCTGTTATCCCCAGACAGCCCTACTCCTGGCAGAGAAAGATCTTTTGGCGCCTTTGGACTTATACTTCGACCAGGAGGAACTGTCCAGATACGTTCCCCGCTTTATAGATGAAGGAAGGCTGGACGACGGCAGGTTATATGTCTTTCCCTTCGCAAAGTCTACTGAAGTTTTATTTGTCAACCAAACCATATTTGACCAATTTTCTGTCGCCACTGGAGTCACCATGGAACAGCTGAAGACCTTTGAGGGAATTGCCGAAGCTGCCCTCATGTATTATCATTGGACTGATGGGCAGACGCCGGCGCCTGAGGATGGAAAGCAATTTTTTGCGGCCGCCTCCC
>DAIOXA010000046.1:2036-7121 GCA_036758185.1 Bacillota bacterium | reverse complement strand
CAGTTTAACCTCGCCCAAGTAGGTATGCGCCAGTTGGGCAGGGACTTAATAGTCAACGAGGGCCTGGCCTTAGATTCCCCGGAATACCATCGCATTTGGTCCTGCCTTTACCAACCCGCTGTCAAAGGAGGCTATGCGATTTATAATGGCTATTCGTCAGATCTTGCCAAGACAGGCGAGATAGTCTGTTCCACCGGATCCACCGCTGGAATTCTCTTCTATGGTACAGAAATCACATATCCCGACAATACTCGCCAAGAGGTAGAATACACCGTGTTGCCCTTTCCTGTTTTTCAAGGCGGGGAAAAGGTTGCGATTCAGCGGGGTGGAGGCTTGGTAGTAACTAAGACTACTCCAGAAAAGGCAAAAGCTGCGGCTTTTTTTCTAAAATGGTTTACCGCTCCTCTGCAGAATATGGAATTTGTCGCTTCCACCGGGTACTTGCCTGTAACCATCGAGGCCTTTGAAGACAGTATTGAGAAGAATTTAGGTTCAATCGAAAATGAAAATGTCCGCAAACTCTTAATCGCTTCGATTACTGTGCAAAAGGAATATGATTTTTATATCCCACCGGTTTTCGATGGATTCGATTCCTTGAGTAGAGCGTATGAAAATGATCTCAATGGATTGGCTGCCGAGGCAAGGGCCGAGTATCTTCATCTCCTGGAGGTAATGGACCCTGAGCAGGCCTACCAGCAAGCAATCCAAGGGGACTATCAGTTATTCACTAAGGGTAGATAACTGACAATGTCCAGGCCGAGGGGAGGGTGAAATTCATTGGGAGGTAAATTTGATCCCGGTAGGGTTATACAAGAGATGAAACAGGTGGGGGATGTTGGCCTCTCCTTGCGTTTCCGGCTCTTTGGCTTTTTTGTAGTGTTTCTGATTACGATTATGCTAGGGGTTATGATAATTCTTGTCGCCAGCGGCACCTTTAGGACGGGGCAGAAAGAGTTATACGCCTTGCTGAATCATGAGCATGCAATTATCTCTACTGACGTCAACCGGGATTTTGGCAACATTTCTGTTCAAGGGGTAGAATTAGCCAGGACTCTTTCCCATAATTTGGAGAATAGCTTTTCTGAATGGGATATATCCGCTGATTCGCTGCAAGAACACCCCCAGTTGCTGGAGTCGCTTCTCGATAAGGAGGTTGGCTTGCTAACTATTTCCCTGGAAAAAGCCCAGACCAGCGGTGTGTTCCTTATTTTGGATGCCACTGTAAACCCCATGCTGGATAGCGCTGAGAATTCTCGGGCCGGCATATTTATTAAGAATATGGAGCCCAATATTGTCAGCTCAACCTTTGCCAACCTGCGTCTGTTGCGGGGCCCTATGGAAATTGCCAAGAATAACGATCTTTTTATTCTCCCCCAGTGGCAAATGGAGTTTGAGGTTGGCAAAGGGGACGCCTATAATAAGGTCCTGGAAACGGCACAGGCCAGTGCACTGCCTCTATCTCGGCTTTACTATTGGGAACATGGTTCGAACATCTCCTTTGATACTGAGTCCGCTATGTACTGCTGTGTACCTCTAAGGGATTCCCGTGGCCGGGTCTTTGGAATCTGTGGCTTTGAGGTGAGTTCCATGCTTTTTAAGCTCTCCTACTCACCCACCTTGCCCCAGTACAACAGCCTTTTTTCGCTCTTTTCTCCCCTGGAGAGTGGCAATCTGCAGGGAAAGGGCGCCCTCTTGGCAGGAAATTACCTTCCAAAGGACCTTTCGGACCAACTGGGCATTGCTCATAATCAACCCTTTAATACCTATCAGCATAAATCCGGCACTGCCTTCACCGGTTTACACCGGGCCATTTCGCTATATCCCATGGATTCAGCTTATCAAGACCAGTGGCTGCTGGTTCTGATGATGCCTGAAAGAGATTTCGCCCAGTATATTTCATGGCAAAATAAGCGGCTATTGTTGTTCTTGATATTGCTGTTGTTAACCAGCATTGGATTATCCTATTTAATCAGCCGTAAATATATTCAACCTGTGGTAGCTACCATAAATCTCATTAAGGAAGATAAGATATCCCAGGTTCCCAAAACGAGGATTCCCGAGATTGATGACCTTGTTAGGTTCTTGGCCGAACAGGATGAAGCAGCCGACTTAGCCAGCACGGCTGGGTCAGCCAAAACTTCACCCATGTTTCACCAGTTTTTAGAGAATGTAGAGACCCTATCCCAGGCAGAGAGGTCAGTTTTTGATCTCTACCTCAAGGGTTATACCGCCAGGGAAATAGCCGACACCCTTTACCTCTCCATCAACACCATCAAGACCCATAATAAGCGAATTTACATGAAGCTGAACATATCCTCGCGGAAAGAACTCTTGCTCTACGCTCAGATGCTGGAAGAGCAAAAGAGCATGTGATTATCCCTGTAACTCCAGGCTACTGGGGGCTTTTCTAGGTATTGACAATCCCACGGTAGCATGTTAATATAGTATTAATATCATTATGATATAAAAAGGAGGGATCATATTCATGACCTTGACCCAAACGAGAAATGTGCATGAGGAGGAAATCGTTCCCAAGGCAGGCAATGGCCTGGCGGTTCTCCTGGTCAACATCCTATTGATGCTGGCTGCACTGGCAGCATTCATATGGGGCGTACTGCTTGCCAGTAGAGGTTCTGTTACCCTGGGTGTAGTTATAATCATTGTGACATCGGTCTATTTCCTTATTGTCGGTCCAATTATTTTCATCGGGCTTAAGGTGCTAAAGCCCAATGAAGCTCTGGTGCTGACCCTATTTGGCAAGTACTACGGCACCCTTAGGGGAGAAGGATTTTTCTTTGTCAATCCCTTTACGTCAGCCACGAATCCAGCTGTCCCCATGACATCCTCCGGCACCATTTCTCTGACTCAGTCGGTAGCTGGAGCAACAACTACCAGTATCCAGGTACCCAACAAACGGATTTCCCTTAAAACCATGACCTTAAATAACGAAAAGCAGAAGATCAATGACCTGCTGGGTAACCCAATAATTATTGGCATCGTCGTCATCTGGCGGGTGGTCAATACTGCTAAAGCCGTGTTCAATGTTGATAATTATACCGAATTCCTTTCCATCCAAACCGATTCAGCCTTGAGGAATATTGTTCGCCTTTATCCTTACGATACTTCGGGGGAAGATAATGAAAAGACCCTGCGCAGCAGCAGCTTGGAAGTGGCAGAAAAACTTGCAGAAGAAATCCAAGCCAAGGTGAATGTAGCCGGGCTAGAGATCATCGAGGCCAAGATCACTCACTTGGCCTATGCCCCAGAGATTGCCGCCGCAATGCTTCAACGCCAGCAGGCTTCGGCCATAATTGATGCCAGGCAGATGATCGTTGAGGGCGCTGTGGGTATGGTGGAAATGGCCCTGGCCATGCTCAATGAAAACGACTTAGTACATCTGGATGAGGAGCGCAAGGCAGCCATGGTCAGCAATCTACTGGTGGTCTTGTGCGGCAGCCGAGACCCTCAGCCGGTTGTCAACAGCGGCTCAATTTATTAAGGATTTAGGGGACAGTGATCATGGATAGTAAGGAAAGAGAAAAGAAACTATTGTTGCGGCTGTCATTGTCCCTGTGGCAAGAACTGGCGGCATGGGCAGAAGACGATTTTCGCTCCATCAATGGGCAAATCGAGTACCTGCTAACTGAATGTGTCAAGGGTCGGAAAAAGGGCAAGTGGACCCCAAGTTCAGGGATTGGGAATGCAGAAAAGGGTGATGGCCAGTAAGGCAAGGACTTCCTGCTAATACCTGGCGCCCCATACCATGCAAATATACGAAGATCGTTCCTCAAGGCTTGGTAGGAACGATCTTTTGCTTGGTTAAGGGTACAACCATCGCCAAAGACAGTTGTAACATGTGGGATGGATGGCGGTTTGCCTATAAACAAAAATGGTGGGCCGGAACATACGGTATAATGCCTTATCGATTCTATGAACGTTCCTCATAGTATGTATTAGATTACAATGAGCACATTGGACTCAAGGTAATCACTAAGCTTGAGGAGGATAACGGTGAAAAGAATTCTGGCAGTGGTACTGGTGCTGTTCATGGTAATTCCTTTGCCCTTCTTTGTGGAGGCAGCATCGGATAATAATGAACAAGTCTCGGTGATTATCGGCTTCACCAACGAAAAGGGCCGGGGCGCAGTTGATTTTGCTGGCGGGAAAATAGAACGGGAGTTTGACTTTATTAACGCAGTTCAGGTTAGGCTTCCCAAGGGGGCCCTAAACCGCATTCGAAATGGCCAGGGCATTGAGTATGTAGAGCCTGATGGCGAAGTAAAGGCTTACGCTCAAACCGTACCCTGGGGTGTCGAGAGGGTCAGGGCGCCACAAGTGCACAGTGCAGGTCAAAAGGGTAGTGGGGTAAAAGTCGCCATTCTGGATACTGGCATTCTCACAAACCATCAAGATTTGACTGTTTACGGAGGATATGACACCACCGGTACCGGTAGCTATAATGATAACAATGGCCACGGAACCCATGTGGCCGGAACAGTAGCTGCCCTGGACAATACTGTGGGGGTACTGGGAGTCGCTCCCGCAGCAAGGCTTTACGCCGTAAAGGTATTGGATGGCTCAGGGAGCGGCGCCTACAGTAACATCATCGCTGGTATCCAATGGGCTATCAACAATGATATGGATATTATTAACATGAGTTTAGGGGGTAGCACTGGTTCTACAGCCCTGCAGAATGCCTGTAATGCTGCATACAATGCCGGAATTCTGGTGGTAGCAGCGGCAGGGAATGAAGGTATCGCTTCTGGCAGCACCGAGTGTATTAGTTATCCGGCCAGGTACTCTTCTGTCATGGCTGTGGGTTCCATTACCTCTAGCAACACTCGGTCCAGTTTTTCTAGCACTGGTTCGACATTGGAGATAATGGCGCCCGGTTCTAGCATTTACAGCACAACCTATAATGGCGGCTATGGAACTATGAGTGGCACTTCCATGGCTTGTCCCCATGTAGCCGGAGTAGCGGCGCTAATCTGGGGCGCCAAGCCAGGGCTTAGCAACGTTCAATTGCGCAATGCCCTTAACACCAGTGCAAACGATATGTGGGGAGACCCTTGGCGTTATGGCAAC
>DAIOXA010000046.1:0-2026 GCA_036758185.1 Bacillota bacterium | reverse complement strand
GGCGGGGAACCTGTCCCCCAGAACTTGAATGTAGCAATTTCGACGAACTACAGTTACTATTACCTGGGCGAGACTATGCGCATGACGGTAACAGTTCGTGATCAGAATAATGCCTTGGTCCCTTCTGCCGACGTCGTTTTAAAACTGACTACAGCTTCTGGCCGAGTGCTGCAGGGCAGCGGCGTAACCAATTCCAGTGGGACGATTACTTTTACGTATACCACTACTACCGCTGATGGCAGAGGCTATTACACCATTGAAGCTACTGCTACCAAAGGCTCGGCAACAGGTTCTGCCACCAGAACGGTGCGAGTTTACTGAGTTTAGGCCCCCTCGGGGGCCTTTGCCATTGTTGGCAATTTTCTCCTTGCACTAAAAGGATATTGCTGCCATAACCCGAATATATTTACAGGGGTGAAAAACAGTGATGGGCAGCAAAAGAAGGCTTATCATAATTACAGTCATTATTGTATTTGGGCTTGCCGTACTCATATCCGCGATTTTGGGAGGTGAGAAACAAGAGATGGAGGGATTAAAGGGGCTTTCTGTTGAGGAGATTCCCGGACCAGTACACAACTGGCTGAACAGGAATAATGAGCATGAGGGATATGGCGCCTTTTATAGTGAGGGGCGCTTATACTTGGTAGCCAAGCTAGGGCAACGTCCCACCGGCGGTTACACAGTGCTACTGGGAGATGTTCAGCTAGGCGCCCAGGCAACCGTCCGGGTCAAAGAGGTCGCCCCCAAGCCTTGGGACATAGTAATTCAAGTCCTGACATATCCTAGGACTGTGGCCAAAATTAAATGCCCGGAGAAACCAGAAACAGTGACGTTTTTTAGTGCGGCCAACTCTGTTATTGCCAAGGTAACAGTTGAAAATTTGGATACAGAGACAGGCGGGGAATGACCCACCTGTTTTGGTATAAATATAATGTGTGCACCGGGGATAAACTGTACTGAATCCACTTGTGAATGGGGTGATAAAGTGAGCCGGTGTCGGGATTGCGTCAACTTCGTTCCGGATAAGGACGATAACGGCCGTTGCTTTGGCCAGCCAGTCAAGGCCAATATGAGTTCCCGCAACTGTCCCAGAGAAGCCTTTAGGTCAAGGTGAAACTGGGGACGGTTCTACCTTTGACCGACTAGGCCAAAAGAAGAACCGTCCCCGAATTAGCCAATTATACATTAAAACGAATGTGAACGATGTCGCCGTCTTGGACTATGTAGTCCTTACCCACCAGTTGGGCGAGGCCTTTGTCCTTGACGGCATTTTCACTGCCCAGTTCTACCAGGTCCTGGTAGCGCATGACATCTGCGCGAATAAAGCCACGGGCCAGGTCGCTGTGAATGGTCCCAGCGGCGTCAACGGCGGTGCCGCCCTTCTTCAGGGTCCAGGCACGCACTTCGTCCTTGCCCACGGTAAAGAAGCTAAGAAGACCCAGAAGAGAGTAGGCTTCCCGGGCCAACAGAGCGGTTCCGGGTTCAGTGATGTTCAGCTCCTGCATAAAGACCTCTTGCTCCTCATCCTTAAGCTGGGAGATCTCTTGTTCTATCTGGGCAGAAAGGGAGAGTAGGCGCCAACCCTTTTCCCGGGTAATTGCCGCAATTTCCTCAAACCAGGAGGGGGAGCTGGCTAAATCTGCCTCGTCCAGGTTGACCACTAAGAGCTGGGGTTTATCTGTAAAGAAGACCAGGCCTTGGAGCTGTTCCCGCTCCTCCTCGGGTAGTTCTAATAGGGACATTGGCAGTTCATTCATCAGGTGTTCCAGGCATTTTTCTAGGACGGGAAACTGGGTCTTGCCCGACCCCTTGTTCTTGGAGGAATTGCGGATTCGCTCTAGCCGGGTTTCCACCAGGGCTATGTCCGCCAAAAGGAGTTCGTGATTGACGATGTTAAAATCTCGGATCGGGTTGATGGATCCCAGGGGATGGGGAAAATCCCCGGCGAAAGCCCGGAGCACATGGACTAGGGTCTGGTCGGCGCTATCTTGACCATTCAGCTGAAAGGGATTCAGTTCCGGCATCT
>DAIOXA010000045.1:2457-9509 GCA_036758185.1 Bacillota bacterium | reverse complement strand
TGTCCAGGATAACCTCTGAGCGCAGGGCATTCTCAATGGCATTGATCAAGCCCTCACTACTAACTGTGGCGCCACTATACAGGTCAACTTCTTCCAGATCCTGAGCCTCAATTATGGCAGGGATCATAGCGGCAAAGGCCGGGTCGGCATATTCGGAAGAGTCGTTGTGGCTTGTCACCTTAATGTCGGTGATGACGCCGCCGGCGACAATGACCTCTACATTGAGTCCATCCCGCAAGCCCTTGCCTGTACCGATGTATTTTCCGGGCAACAAGGTGCTGATGTCGATGGGTTCGGGTGGACCTTCGCCACCAAATTCTGCCAGGGCATTGCGCACAGCGGCGATAATACCTTCCGATGTCATGGTGGCACCAGAAACTGTATCCACTTCTACGGTTTGCTCTTCTTTAATTGCCTTGGGGACTTGGGCAAAGGCAGGATCTGAAATACCTGATGTTTCGGAGTGGCTTAACACTGTGATATCCTTAAGCTGGCCACCCGCAAAAGTAACCTCGACTTTTATTTCCCCGCCAAAACCTCGACCGGTGCCGGTATAGGTCCCGTCGGGAATTGTAGCAAAGTCCAGAGTAGATTGTTCAACGAGACCGGCATAAGCGCCGATGAACTTAATCGCGCGGCGTACGCTGCCGATGACGGCCATGGAAGAGGATGTAGCACCGGTGATGACATCGACGTCGGTGCCAGAGGCAATGGGTGCATCCAGGCCCTTGCCGATAAACTGACCGAGGAAATTCGCACCAAGGATTTTGTCTCCGAGTCCCGGGGTTTCTGAGTGGGCAAAGACGTGGACACCTTGGATCACGGCTTCGGTATTAAGGCCGATGAGGAGGTCAATTCCGGCAGAGCTGTAGCCTTGACCTTTTAACCTTACTACGTAACCCACTAGGTTGCCACCCTTCATGGCATGCCAAAGTTCATGCTCTGCATCCTTCTGCTCTACAAACTTATCGGCATCGATTACTTGGGCCAGAGTGGTTTGCAGACGGATATTTTTATTTTCTTCAATAATTGGGGCCGTCCATAAGTTGACACCTGCCAAGAGTCCAGCAGAAATGGCGGCGATCAGACCTAAGACAACAATCATTCTAAGGGATGTATTCATTTTCGCACCTCCCCAAAGGTTCTGGGCACGGTATAGCGATCAATGAGGGGAACCAGGGCGTTCATGAACAGCACCGCATAGGTAACGCCTTCAGGAGCACTGGCAAATATGCGCACAAACATCGACACCAAACCGCAGCCGATGCCAAAGATCAGACGCCCTAATTTAGTAGTAGGAGATGTAACCATATCGGTGGCCATAAAGATGGCTGCGAAGAGCAGGCCGCCGGCCAGCAGGGGGTAGGCCACTTGAGCAAAGTCAAACTGGTTGGTGACCAAGGCGAAGATGGCAGCAGTGCCAATATAACCGCCGGGAATCCGCCAATCGATATGCCCCTTGAGGAAAAGGTATAGCCCGCCCAAGAGGATGGCGATGGCAGAGGTTTCGCCCAGGGAGCCGCCAATATTGCCCAAAAACATCTCCAGCAGAGTTGCCTCTGCCCCACCCAGGGGAGTAGCGCCGGAGGCCAAATCGGCAAACCAATTGTTCATGGCCAGGGGTTCATACCACCGGGTCATCAGGACTGGCCAGGACATAAAGGCGAAAGCCCGACCGACCAAGGCTGGGTTAAAAATATTTTTGCCAATGCCGCCAAAGATGTGTTTGCCTATCAAAATTGCCACGGCGCTGGCGATGACGGCCAACCAAATCGGGGCCAAAGGCGGTAGCACCAAGCCCACCAGCAGACCTGTCACTGCCGAACTGCCGTCGCTTAAGAGATATTTTAGGCAAAACTTCTTGTTTGTCAGCATGAGGACGACTGCTTCAAAGAACATTGCCGACATTGTCGACGCCGCCAGGATGAGCAATGCGTTAAAGCCAAAAAACAGAACCCCCACCAAGGTGACAGGTACTAGGGCGATGACCACATCCCACATGATGCTGCTGACAGACCTTGCCCCCAAAATATGCGGTGATGGTCCTACTTTAAATTTCTCATTCATATTGTATCCCCTCCTTACTTGCGCCGCTGGCTGTTAATTTCATTCTTGGCCGCTTGTATATAGTGGACAATGGGAATTCTGGACGGGCACACATATGAACAGCAGCCACATTCGATGCAGTTAAACAAGTTGATTTCTTCGGCAGCGTCATACATCGTCTTGCGAGAATAGAGGGCCAAGTAGTTGGGCAAGAGTTTCATGGGACAGGCATCGACACAGCGGGCGCAGCGGATACAGGTTCGCTCTTCATAAATCCTGACCTCAGAACTGGTAAAGACCAGGACGCCCGAAGTTCCCTTGGTCACGGGGGCATCTAGATCGGCCACAGCTTTACCCATCATGGGGCCGCCGTTTACTACCTTGACGGCGTCCCCAGTCATGCCTCCACAAAATTCTATGAGATCCCGTATCGAAGTTCCAAACTTTACCCTGACATTGCCGGGCCGGGCAATGCCCTTACCCGAGACGGTGATTACCCTATCAATGAGGGGGCGACCGAGGTTGACGGCGTGGTGCACGGCCACGGCTGTGGCGACGTTGCTCACCACCATCCCCAAATCCAGGGGCAGTCCGCCCATGGGGACTTCCTTGCCCGTCAGCGTCTTAATCAGTTGACGTTCGCCGCCCTGGGGGTAAACCACAGGAACTCCTGCCACTTGAATGTTGTCAATCTCCCGGGTCAGTTCCGTCAGATTCTCAATGGCATCGGGTTTATTTTTTTCTATACCGATAATCGCTTGTTCAGCGCCGCAGGCCTGAAGTAAGAGCTTAATACCTTGAATGAGTTCTTCGCCCTGCTCCACCATAACGCGATGGTCGGTGCTGAGGAAGGGCTCGCACTCGGCGCCGTTGAGGATAAGGGTGTTGACTTCCTTGCCCTGGGGAGGACTGAGCTTGACATGGGTTGGGAATGTTGCTCCGCCCATGCCGACAATTCCAGCTTCTCGAATTAACTGACGCAATTCTTCTGGCGAGTCAAAGCTCTTAGGAGCGCCGCTAAATTTAGACTGCTGGGGGTCGGTAGTAATGTCAATCCCCTCGGCGTCGACGGCGGCCACTTCGCCACCGACACTGGCAATAATCGGCGCCGCCACAAATGCATCGGCGTCGGCGATCTTCTGACCAACTGACACCACATCGCCCTTTTTAACCAAGGGCTTGCATGGCGCCCCCAGATGCTGTCTTAAGAGCAGGCGCACCCGCTGGGGCAGGGGCATGTCCACAATTGGCTGTGAAGCCGTTAATTCCTTGTTATAAGCAGGATGAATGCCCCCAGAAAACGTTGTCTTCAAGTATAATCACCCCTTTGTAATAGTGAGAACTAGCACTTTCCAGCTGAGAGGAAAAACAAATCATTTGCATGATTTATTTCAGCAGGTTGGCCCCGGCAATACCAGGTTTGGTCATCTCCTGCGGATTGAGGATTATGTCCAGTTCCTCTTCGGTGAGGATGCCCCGTTCCAATACTATCTCTCGGATGGGGCGACCAGTGGTAATGGCCTCCTTGGCAATGAGGGTGGCCGTCTCATAGCCAACATGGGGATTGATGGCGGTGATAATTCCCACGCTCTGCTCCACCATCTGACGACAACGCTGGACGTTGGCAGTGATTCCCATTACACACTTCTCGGTAAAGACAGTGGCGACATTGCGCAGGATGTCCAGAGATTGCAGAAGGTTATAGGTTAGGACCGGCTCCATGACATTGAGCTCCAGCTGTCCGGCCTCGGAGGCCAGCGTCACAGTTAAGTCGTTACCCATGATCTGGAAGGCGACCTGATTGACGACCTCAGCCATGACGGGATTAACCTTGCCTGGCATGATGGAAGAGCCTGGCTGCATGGCGGGCAAGTTGATTTCATTGAGACCGCATCTGGGGCCAGAGGCCAGTAGGCGCAAGTCGTTGGCCATCTTAGACATATTGACGGCGCATATCCTCAATGTTGCCGAGAGGGCAACATAGACATCGGTATTTTGGGTAGAATCAACCATGTTATCGGTGAAGGTAAGGGGCAACCCGGTATTCTCCGCCAACAACTCGGTGACATATTGAATATAGTCCACGTCGGCATTGAGACCTGTGCCCACGGCAGTGGCGCCCATACTAATACGGTCCAGCCCCTGAGCCGCAGTCTTAATGCGTTCAATATCCCTGGCAATGGCCGAGGCCCAAGCGCCAAACTCCTGGCCCAAGCGAATAGGAACTGCATCCTGCAAGTGGGTGCGCCCCATTTTGATGATGCCGTCAAATTCTTGTTCTTTGGAAATAAGAGCTAGTCCCAATCCTTTCAGGGCTTCTACCAGAGATTCTGATAGATTTAGCGCAGCGATTTTAATTGCCGTGGGAAAAGCGTCGTTGGTAGATTGTGCCATATTGACGTGGGTGTTGGGCGAAACTAGAATGTACTCCCCTTTATTACCGCCTAAGAGTTCAATGGCCCGGTTGGCAATGACTTCGTTGGCGTTCATATTCAAGGAAGTACCGGCGCCTCCCTGAATGACATCGACGACAAATTCATCAACTAGCTTTCCTGCTAAAATTTCATCACAGGCGGCTACAATGGCATTGCCTGTGGTGGAGTTAAGCCGCTTGACCTTAATATTTGCCTGAGCTGCAGCTTTTTTCACATGGGCCAGGGCAAGTACAAGCTCTCGATGGGGCTTATAACCAGTAATTGGAAAGTTTTCCAAAGCACGGGCTGTCTGAATTCCATAGTACACATCTTGGGGAACTTCTCTGTCGCCGAGAAGGTCCCGCTCGCGCCTATAAGGTACCACCACAAATCCTCCTCATATATGCTCAAATATTTGGTGTAAACTTCGCTAATGGAAGATGAATTCCTTCCCACCTTTCCAAGATGTAGTCTTACAAATAATACGCCAATGCCTGCAGTTCTGCAGTTACATCAGAATTCTGCACGCGAACGCCATCTGGGACATTAAGAAGTACCGGGGCAAAGTTAAGGATTGCCTTGACGCCAGCGGCAATAAGGGCATCGCTCACCGATTGAGCGGCCGCCGCAGGCACGGCAATCATTGCCAATCTAATGTCATTTTCCCGGACAAAATCCACCAGCTCCTCCATGGGGCGTACCTCCAAAGAACCGTGGACTTCCCCTATCTTTGAAGGGTGACCATCGAATAAGCCGACGATCTTGGTAGTAGTTTGCTGGTAGCGGTTATACCGGCAAAGGGCAGCGCCTAGGTTACCGACGCCAATAAGGACAATGGGAATTTGCTTGTCCAGGCCGAGGATGCCGGAAAGCTTCGTCGCCAATTCAGAAACGCGATATCCCATACCTTTGACCCCAAAATCCCCGAAGATAGAGAGATCCTTACGAATCTGGGCGGGGTTGAGATTTAAATCGTGACCAATTTGCTGAGAAGAAACTGTCTCAACATCGTACTTCGTCAGTTGCTGAAGATAGCGGAGGTACACTGGAAGTCTGCGAATAACTACATCGGGTATCCGTTGTATTTTCCCCGTCAAATAAACCATCCCTCCTTTAATCTAACGTATGTAAAAATTTTAACATGACCGCACTGGGAAGGCAACAGAAATAGGCTGCTTTTCACAAGCAACCTATATTTACATTTTAAGGGGACAACATATAATTCTGGCGTCCCACCTAATTTTTTTAGCGCATATGTTGTCGGCCCTCATGATCGATAAAAAAGTCCTCATTGTAGATGAGCTGGGAAATGGGTACGACCTCCAAATTGCGCCGCCTAAAATCCTCGAGGATCGGTGGCAGCGCCTGAGTGATGTACTTGGCATTGTTGTGAAAAAGAATGATGGAGCCGGGACCGGCTTTCTGCACCACCCGCTGAATGACGTCTTCGGCGCCCCGCTCTTTCCAATCCAAAGAGTCGACATCCCATTGGATGGTGGAATAGCCCAGGGACCCAATTTTTTCCAGCATGGGCTCAGAATAGTGGCCAAAGGGCGGACGAAATAATTTGGCCTCAAAGCCAGTTACTTCCTTGATGGTAGCGTGGGTGGACATTATTTCCCCTTCGATTTCTGCAGCCGAAAGGTTGCCCACTTCGGGATGTGTGGCAGAGTGATTGCCAATCTCATGACCGCGATTGACAATTTCCCGGGCCATCTCGGGGTTTTCCTCCACCCAAAACTCCACGACAAAGAATGTGGTCTTAATTTCGTACTGATCCAAAATATCCAATATCCCCCGGGTATATTCCGTACCCCAGGCGGCATCAAAGGAGATGGATAGCTTGTTGTCCTCCCTTGCCACCGAATAAATGGGTAGCTTACTGGAGGCGGGCGCCACCGTCGCAGCGCTGCATCCGCTGTTCAAGAATGCCCAAAGGACTAATAAGGCAACTTTTTTCATATCATTTCCCTCCTTCCAGCCTTGTCAAGGCATTCTGTAACCAAAGATCTGCACTGGCGTATTCCTCTTGCCGCTGTTCTGACACTATGCGCAGCAGCTTGACGGCAGGCTTATACTGCTCTAAAAAATAATAGCTACCGCCCTTTAGCCAATTGCATTCCAGGTCCTCACCGGGCAATCCTCCGCCTCGAAGGGTGCTCAACACCTTTTTCCACTTCTGCAGCTGAAAATACGCCTGGGCCTTTATGAGCTGCCATTTTCCCTGAGACCTCGGCGGGCATAGGGCCAAGGCCTTTGTCGGCATGTCCTGGCCCAAGTAGGCCACCGCCAAGAGGTACTCCCGTTCCGCCCCTCCTTCTACAACTTCCAAACGCCGGGTAGCCTCAGACCATTGTCCCGCTCTTCAAAGGGAAGATAAATGCCGCTACCAAATTAAGCTCTGGGGCTCTGGTTCTCCCGACATTGCTAAAGCAAGATCCACCTTCCCCTGGCGAAGTAAGAGGAACACCCGCTGCTCCGCTACAATTCGCCGCCAGTTCTTAACGATCCCTACCACCAGGCACCACAGTAAAGCCAGCGCTAGCGCAACTAGGCCCAACTCCCACAACTCCAAATATAGAAGGACAATTG
>DAIOXA010000045.1:1388-2447 GCA_036758185.1 Bacillota bacterium | reverse complement strand
CAAGAGCATTCCTCCCCGCCAGCCGTTGCCCAGCAGCGGCAGTTTCCGCCGTCCCCTCATCCTCTTGGCCTCGCTGACATAAATCTTTCCCCCACGAACACTGCAGTGGATATTGGCCACCATTGCATCCCCCCCGCTAAAAACATATTCATTATCCAGGAATAATACGCCCCCAAAATGAACCCACAAAAAAAGAGGCCCTAACGGCCTCAATCCATCTTAAAAGATAAAAAATGAAAACCTCGCCATGGCCTGACAAAGCTGACCCTGAGGAAGCTGGAACTCGGCAGCGATGGTTTCCAATTGGTCCATGCCGCAAATCATGAGGAGCAGGGCCGCCCGCCATAACTGGATATTGCCAATGCGCACGTTCTGCCTGCTGCAAAAGCAAGACCAGGCCAAGTAGGCGCGGTTCAGGGCAGAAAACTCAAACCCCCGCTCTGCCAAATCCGCCAGCACCGCTTTCAGCACCAAGGCCCGATTCTTTGAGAACCGACCCCGGTTCCAGTAACGCTCGCCGATGACGGGAAAACCGCTGTGGGAAAGGTGGTCGTAGATTTGTCCCCGACATTCGCTGCCTAACCCTTCATCCCAAACCAATGCAGCGACCATGTCGCTAAGGGGTCGATGATCCAGAGAAGCGACGGCCTCAAGAATTCTGGCCCGGTGAGCGGGATTGCCGTTGCGAATAAGCCATAGCAGCTGCGGCCATAGATCGGGACTTTTCTTTAACTCCTCTATATGAACTGGGTCAGCCGCGGCAGCGAGGATTGCAGCTAGTATAGGCTGGGGCGCCTGCAGGTGGTAGGGCAGCTTAACCTGGGGCGAATCGGTGCAGAGCCAGCGATAGCAGACATAGGGGCTGTCAGGTTCCAGGGCATTGACCCGGTCAAAGACCTTGGCCGCCTGGGTGAATTGTCGGCAATTAAAGTAGGCGATGCCCAGGAGCAAGAGGATTTCAAAGCTGACCATGCCTAGACTTTCCAGATGTCGAAAGACATCCAGAGCCTTGCGATTTAGACCTAGGAGGCCATATGTGGTCCCCAATTTTAGCATCTC
>DAIOXA010000045.1:0-1378 GCA_036758185.1 Bacillota bacterium | reverse complement strand
GGTATCCATGACAGCATGCGCGGCGCCGGTGACGATCGTGCAGGATGGCAGGCCGCTGGCGGTCATCGTCACTCCACAGGCCGTTTATGACCCGAATCTGTCGGCGCAGGGCAAGCTGGTCATCCAAAATGAAATAAAAGGTGCAGAGGTTGCAGTTGGCAAAGATATTATTGGGTTCGGCCCGCAGGATTTCCCAAGTTAACTCCAGCGCCTTGCCCATATCCCCAAGGTAAAACCAAGAGATGGCTAGATTGTTCTTGGGGGCCGTCATTTCTGGCTCAACGGCGCTGGCCCGAGCAAAACACTTGATGGCCTCCTCCAGCCGCCCCTGACTGATCAAGTCGATGCCATTGGTGCAGAGGCGGTCAATCTTGAACCGCTGCCCAGGGGTAAGCATGGGCAGGTCAGACCGCAAGTATTCTAGGATTTCTTCAGCCTGCCAGCTGTACTCTCCATCGGGCTCTTGCTCCAAGTACTTGCGCAGGTACTTACAGGCCTCCTTGTATTGCTGAAGCTGACCGTGGTTCAAGGCCAACCAAAACCAACTTTCACTGGGTCCACTGTCCATTTCTGTAACCTTTTTAAAGAGGGAGATGGACTCCCGATACTTACCTAATTCGCTGAGCAGGCAGGCGACATTAAAATGATTGACGGGGTTGGCGGGGTCTACAGCCAGCGCCCGCTGATAGTAGCTCAGGGCCCGATCAAGATTGTTTTTATAATAGTAGTAGTTGCCCAATTCATAGTAGAATTTTGAACCCCGACTAAATTCTACGATACGTCTCATCTGCCTCACCCTTTCAGTTCCAACTCATTCTAGCAGACTAGTATTCCTTTGACAACAAGGACTTCGCCTCGGCCACTGCAGCAAAAGAGCCGGTAACGCAGACGACATCAGCGCTGGTGGCAGCTTCCTTCATGGCAGCAGCGATGGAAGGAGCCAGGGTTACATTGAAGAACTCAATGCTTTCCACACTAAAGCTGCGCTTGTTCTGGAGGGGCGCGGCGTAGACCTGGGATTCGGCGGCCAATATCTTCAACATGGCCAGGACATCCTTGTCGGCCAAAAAACCGACAACATAAGTCACCGTTTTGTCGGGAAACCTTGCCGCCACCCCTTCAACCAAGTTGGCCATTGCTTCTGGAGTATGGCCGACATCCAGCACCAGGGTAGGAGAGCCAGGATGTATTTCAAACCTGCCCGGCAGTCCCGGCGCCAGTATCCCTTGGATAATCGCCTCATCCCCCACCCTTGCATCCAGAGAAGCCATACAAGCAGCCATGGCCTTATTAACCCGTGCCACAGGGGTCTCATAATTTGCCTTGAACTGCACCCTTCTATCCCCTAGGCAAAGTTGGACCTGAGGGGAATCCCCTG
>DAIOXA010000044.1:287-9552 GCA_036758185.1 Bacillota bacterium | reverse complement strand
GATGCCGGCGAGCCGGAAAAACGCCGCCTGCAGGACCGTGTTGATGCGGTTGCGTGCCGATGCAGGAAAGGGATCTTCCGCTGCGGTTGCCTATGGTTGAAGGCTATTTCCCTACAGACACTGGCGAAAGCCCTTTGTCCACTCTGGATGAATGGGTAAATGTTCTGTGTCCGGTATGTGGCGCACCTGCCAAGCGGGAAACCGATACTATGCCTCAGTGGGCAGGGTCTTCTTGGTACTTCCTGCGTTTTACCGATCCATTTAACGACAAGGAACTGGCTACTCAGGAAGCATTAGATTACTGGATGCCAGTTGATTGGTACAACGGCGGCATGGAGCACACCACGCTTCACTTGTTGTACTCTAGGTTTTGGCACCTATTTTTGCATGATATAGGCATAGTAACAGCGCCAGAACCTTTTAATAAGCGAACATCCCATGGCATGATTTTGGGAGAAAACAGCGAAAAGATGAGTAAGTCACGGGGTAACGTGATAAACCCTGACGATATTGTTGATGAAATTGGCGCGGATGCATTTCGTGTGTATGAGATGTTTATGGGCGCTTTTGACCAGCCGAAAGCATGGTCTACCAATGGCGCTCATGGTTGTCGCCGTTTCTTGGAGCGTGTATGGCGCCTATTAGAAATGATTAATGGCAAGGGTGAGTCCAATGATTTGCGGCCGAAGCTACATGCCATGATCAAAAAGGTCTCCCAAGACTACGAACGAATGAAGTTTAACACTGCCATTGCCGCTATGATGAGTTTTGTCAACGATGTATATGGCAAAGGTTCCATTACCATCGACGAGTTGCACACGTTATTAGTACTCTTAAATCCTGTTGCTCCCCACATTACAGAGGAGATTTGGGAACTGGTGGGCTATCCGGGCCAAATTTATCAGCAGAGTTGGCCCAAATGGGACGATTCCGCCATTGCTTTAGATGAAGTGGAGATTGCTGTCCAAATACTGGGCAAGGTAAAGTCTCGCATTACAATACCGGTGAAGGCAAGCAAAGAGCAGGTGCGCGAGTTGGCCTTGGCCGATGAAAAGATTGCGGTGGCGATAGGTGGTAAGCCCGTGAAGAAGTTTATCTATATTCCGGGGCGTCTTGCTAACATTGTTACTTAGTACCCCGATCTTCGTGGGGCATTGTCAATAGTATTGGTCGGTAGAACATAGAGACCAAGAAAAAGGGGACCGAGGTCCCCGGTAGCGTACGCTTACATCCTGTTCACTTGGACTTGCCCCCGGATGATGACCAAGCGAATGTCCTCGGGGGAGGTTGTCTCTATTCCCGGCAATGCTTCGCACAAGATCATGTCTGCCGGGCGGCCGGGGGCCAGGGTGGCATCGGGCTCCTGGGGCCGAAGGATCTTGCGGCCGTTGACGGTGATGAGTCTCAGGGATTCTTCTCGAGATACTCCTTGCTGGATGAAGTATTGCAGTATGGGCTGGCAGACGGTCAGGAAGTCTGCAGATCCCGCCAGGTAGTCTGGGGCCAGGTCATACCATGTGGCTTCGGGGTGGGGAAGGATGTACGAGTCGCTGGCCAGGGCCAGGAATACGCCCTGCTTATAAAAGGCGTAGGCCTCCTGGGGTGAGGTGGGGCGCTTGCTGGTACCGGCCAGGGGAGTGACCACCAGTTGGACTTGCTTTTCTGCCATCAGGGCGCCAACTTCCGGGCTGATCTGGTGCCCGTGATGGATGACATCGCCGCCAGCCTTGATAAACATGCGGGCGCTCTCATCGCCTTCGATGTGGGCGCCTATCCTTTTGCCCCGGTGATGGAAAATGTCTACTATTTCCTGGAGCTTTTCTTGGGAGAGGGTAGTCTCTCCAGCATGGGGGACTGCTGCCAAGGGGGCGTTGGCACAGGTATAGTTGAGGAACAAATTCTCTCCGGCAAAGTCTGAAGCGTCTGCCATTCTTTCATAGTCCTCTGAGTTAAGGATATCCTGGGTAAAGGCCTGTCCTGGCCGGGTGGCTGCCGTCAGCACCTTGGGTTCAAAGCCCAACCAGCAGCTGCCAAAGGCCAGCCCCACCGTCAGGGGCATGTCCCTAGCAATGCTCTGATAGACTTCCATGGGCTGGGCTAGCACGGGGTGCCCCAGGTGGTGTTCGCCCAAGGCGACAATTCCTGACTGTAGAGCCAAGAGGAGGTTTGCGATCCCGGCCATGGCCTGGGCCTTGCCCTGAGTCTTGTGGACTTCACTGGTGGCGTATTCCATGAGATGGGTGTGGCAGTCCACCAAGCCGGGCATGAGGATTTGACCCTGGGCATCAACCTTGGTCTTGGCCTGGAGAGTGTCTGGTGGATCGCCGGGACTGACGGCAGTGATACTGCCATCCTTAGCGGTGAGATAGCCCTTCTCCAGCACACCGCTGTAATCCAGGGTCCAGATCTGGGCGTTGGAGATTAGTAGATCCTGCAATTAGATTTCCTCCTTCTGTTTGTTAGCACTATGTCCCTTTAGCTTATTATAGAACAATTTCGTAGGACTTGTAAGGAGCCGATGACCAAGATTAGCTGAATGTGATATAATTACTTCTAGCTTATTTTTGGGGGTGATACTGTGGAGGTCATAGTCAGTCATATTGGCACGGACTTTGACGGTCTGGCTGCCATGGTGGCTTGTTCCAAGCTGCATTCGAGAGGGAAAATGGTCTTGGTGGGCAGCCAGCGTCCGGGTGTGCGCCAGTTCATTGCTTTACACAGAGACTCCCTGAGATTGTATAGAACAGACCAATTAGATTTAGAGAAGATCACCAAACTATACATAGTGGATGCCCCCGATTGCCAACGCCTGGGGGATGCTGCTTGGCTATGCCAAAGGGCAGAGCAGGTCGTTTTCTACGATCATCATCCGCCCTTGGATCAACCGGGCCAGGGTATTCGTCAGCGCGTTGGCGCGGCAACAACCATCCTGGTTGAGGGCTTACAAGGGGAAAACATCACTATTACCCCCTTTGAGGCTACCCTGTTTATGTTGGGTATTTATGAGGATACCCAATGCCTGACATCCTTGGGCGTTACCCTTCGGGACATGAAGGCTGCGACCTGGTTGGTGGAGCAGGGCGCCAATTTTGCCGAGGTCGGCAAGTACATTAACATCCCCTTGAGTGGAGAACAGAGGGATCTCTTTGAGGCCCTGCTGGCTGAAACCGTGACGCTGCGGATAAATGAGCGCAGCGTCCTCTTTACCGTGGCAACCCTGGATCAATTTGTCGGCGGCTTGGGGCGTTTAACCCAGCGCCTGGCGGAATTGGAAGACTGTGACCTGGCCATCAGCATTGTCAAGATGGAAAAGCGGGTGCACCTGGTTGCCCGTAGCCAACGTCGTGACCTCAACCTCCTGGAAATGCTGGAACCCCTGGCGGTAAAGGGTCACGCCACCGCCGTTACCTTGACCAAAAAGGATGTGGACCCTCAGGATTTACTGACCCAGGTAATATCTATATTGGAGGAACGAATGCCCAAGGGCCTGGTGGCGGCAGACCTGATGTCTGCTCCGGTAAAGTCAATAGATGATGGCATCACTATTGCCGAGGCCCACCGCCTGCTCTTGAGATACGGGCATACCGGCATGCCCGTCGTCAACAGCAGCCAAATCGTCGTGGGAATTGTGTCCCGTCGGGATATTGAGAAAGCAATGCGCCATGAACTGGGCCATGCCCCCGTCCGGGGCTATATGTCCAGGAATGTCATTTCGGTCACACCGGAAACGAGCATTGAAGATGTTACTCGAAGGATAATCCAGCATGACATTGGCCGCGTACCGGTGCTGGAAAAGGGCAAATTAGTAGGGATTATAACTCGCACCGATGTGTTGAGCAGGATTCATGGCGATAGCGCCCCCCGCTGGCACAAGCCGCTATTTAGTCAGGGCGATTACCGGATTGCCCAGCCCAGGGACAATGTCACTGAGCTCATCAACAATCGCCTGCCCAAGAGGATTCAGGGGATACTCTTACTGTTAGGTCAGAAAGCGGCAAAGGAGGGCTATCGCGTCTATGCCGTGGGGGGATTTGTACGGGACCTTATCCTGGGATTGCCTAATTATGATTTGGATCTAGCAGTGGAAGACAATGCTCAGGAGTTTGCCCGGATGCTACCCCCACTTTTGGGCGGAAAGCTCAGCGTCCACGAGGAGTTCGGGACGGCAACTCTAACCCTCAGCGATGGCTTTCAAATAGATTTTGCCACCGCCAGGATGGAGTTTTATCAGTTCCCTGCGGCTTCCCCTGAGGTGGAGCAGACTACTATAAGACATGATCTATATCGCCGGGACTTTACCATCAATACCCTGGCTTTTTCCCTGAATAGCGGCAGCTTCGGCAAATTCCTGGACTTCTTTGGCGGCTACGATGACTTGCAGGCAGGACTGATTCGCGTCTTGTACAACCTGAGTTTTGTCGAGGATCCCACCAGAATTCTGCGGGCCATCCGCTTTGCCTGTCGGTATGGCTTTAAGCTTGAGGAAGAGACCCGGGCCTTTATGGAGACCGCTATCCAGGATAGTATGCTGGCCAACACTCCTGCCCCCCGCCTGGGCAGAGAAATTCGTATTATGTTTCATGAAACTAATGTTCCCGCCCTCTTGGCCATGGCCAAGGATCTGGGTGTCATGGCATCCATCCTGGGCAGTAAGGACTGGCCGCTGGACTTGGACGGTCAATTGCTGGCGGCGGCCCAGGTCGTGCAGTGGAGCATGGAACGGAACTTAGGTGGAGACGAGAGCTGGTTGGTGTTTCCTTTTCTGCTAGTCAACTATCTGCCCCCAGCACAACAGGCAGTAGCTGCCCCGCGCCTGGGCCTTACTCCTCGAGAAGCCCAGTTGGTACAAACCATCTCTCAGGGTATTGAGCAGGTGGAAGGGCAGTTGCGGCAGGATATAGCCGCCAGCGATATTTATAACATCTTGCGCCCCCTCCCCATAGTGGCGCTGCTGGCCCTGTTGGCAGTGAACTCTGGCGAGGCGGCGCTGCGCTCCCGAGTTATGTTGTACTTAGAAAAACTGGCGGATGTGGAAATAAGCATTGACGGTCACGACTTGTTGTCCTTGGGATTAGAGGCTGGTCCCGAAGTGGGGCGGATCCTGCGGGAAGTGCAAATGGCACGGCTGGATGGTGAGGTCAGCACCCGGGAACAAGAACTGGCCCTGGCCAATAGCTTATTAAGAGGGAGGAATGACAATGCTAAATAATATCAGCTCTTTTCTTCGGGAAGCAATTTACTGGATTCCTGCCTTGATCATAGCCATGAGTTTTCACGAGTACGCCCATGGTAAGGTCGCCAGCATGCTGGGTGATCCAACTCCTGAGCAGCATGGACGCCTGACCCTAAACCCAATAAAACATGTGGATCCCGTGGGTCTCTTGATGCTAATTGTCGTCCGGTTTGGTTGGGCCAAGCCGGTGCCGGTCAACCCCCTGTATTTTAGAGGGGATCGCCGACGGGGGATGTTGAAGGTGTCCGTTGCTGGGCCAGCTACTAATTTTATTCTTGCCTTGGTGGCGGGTATTGGCAGTGCTCTGTGTATCTTGCTCCTGTATAGGGGAATGGAGTTCGCCATACACCTCGCTCTCTTCTTCGAATACTTGCTGATGTACAATGTCTACTTGGGGGTGTTCAACCTGCTCCCCGTCCCCCCCTTGGACGGATCCAAGATTCTCTTTAGTATTCTACCGCCCAAATACAGCCAAGTAATGTACACTTTAGAGCAGTACGGCTTCTTGATCCTCATGCTCATACTAGTAACAGGGCTACATCAATATTTTCTCACCCCTATCGCTGGCACTTTGATGAATGGGGTGAGGTTTATCAGCAGCAGTTTGATCATGCCTTTTCTATAGGGGGTTGCCGATGAAATCTCAAGAGTTGGCCCAAACAGCGGCGAGACCAGCAGTCCAGGTCAGTCTGCCTGTTTTCCAAGGGCCCTTTGACCTATTGATCTACCTGGTGGAACGGGACAAGCTGGACATTTACGATATCGCCATCGCCGATATCACCCGGGACTATTTGGAAAGCCTCAAGACAATTGAGTTTGACCCAGAATTGGCCAGTGACTTTATCTACATGGCCGCCTACTTACTGGAATTGAAGTCCCGTTCTCTCTTGCCCCGGATTGGGCGAATCCAGCTGGCAGAGGAGCCCGACCCCCGCCAGGAATTGATTATGCGCCTTGTAGAATATAAGCGCTTTAAGGAACTGGCTGCCCAGCTGGACGCCATGGAGGGTGGCGATAATCATCTGTATGTCCGCAGCCCTTCCCTGCCTCTTGGCGCTGGGGAGAGCAAAATATTGGCACCCATGTCCCTGGACAACCTGTATTCTGCCTTTTCCCGGGCACTGGCTAAGGCGCGGGTTGAAATTCACCAGTTGCCTGAGCGGGGGATACCTTTGGCGGAAAAGGTTGAGGAATTGCGCCTGCGCTTAAAGCGGGGACCCGCCTGCTTCACAGAGCTGACCACTGGCTTGGGCTTGTCGGGTATAGTCGTAGTATTTTTAGCTGTGCTGGAGCTGGTGCGAATAGGTGAGGCCATGGTGGCCCAGGAGTCGGTATTTTCCCCCATTCGCATAGAAGAGGTTAAAGGGGATGATGGCGATGAATGAGAGGGAAATTGCCGCGCTGGAAGCAGTGCTCTTTGTCAGCGGCGATGCAATTAGCCTAGACAAGCTATGTATTATACTGGAGGCCACCGAACTGGAACTTAGCGGCTGGCTGGAACAGTTGGAGCAGAGGCTGGTCGGCCGGGGGATTGAACTCCTTCGCCGACCCGGAGAGGTCCAATTGGCGGCGGCAAAAGAGTTCAATGAATATATCCAACGCATGGTGGAAGAAGTGCGACCTAGCCGCCTTTCTGCACCCACCCTGGAGACCCTGGCAATCATTGCCTATCGTCAACCTGTGACTCGGCCGGAAATCGAAGAAATTCGGGGGGTCAAGGTAGAAAAAGCGCTGTACACTCTGCTAGCCTATGATCTCATTACCGAGGTGGGGAGAAGGGAGTCAACGGGCCGCCCCATCCTGTACGGCACCACCGAGGAGTTTTTGCGCCACTTTGGCATCAGGGATCTCTCGGAGCTACCGGAACCAAGTAATACTTAAACATCCCACAGCTGCGTATTGTGGAGATGTGTTTTTTTTGTTCTTGTATTTATGCTGTCCCAGGGGAAATACTAGACATGTGGTGAGGCCTAGTGTTCTATTGGTTTATGGGGTTGTTGTTTGCCGTGGTCATTGCCCTGCTTATTTCTCCCATAAGGATATGGGTTGACTACCGACATAGGGGAAAGACAGAGGACACACTTCTGGTAAAAGTGGGCTTATTATGGGGCCTAAGCAGTTTTTCTGTCCAAGTTCCTGTTATCAGTACTTCAATCAAAGGGGTGGAGGTTCAGGCTGAGGCGGGAAAGGATAGGCGCATGGGACTTTCCCTCTCCTCCCTGGGAGAGATTTTTGGAAAACTGCGAACCCTCAATATAATTAAGGGGCCGGGACGAATGCTCCTGAAGTTTTTCCGGCGCTCTATTACCGTTCAGCACTTTGTCTGGCATACCGAGATTGGAATCTGGGACTGCGCCCACTTGGCTCAGCTCTGTGGCGCCCTATGGGCGGCCAAAGGCATGGCATGTGCCTGGCTGCATACTCTTTTTGCCTTAAGTAGACCACCGGTTCTCAGGGTGTATCCTAAGTTTAACCGCAGCTATTTTCGGACAGCGCTATCTTGCATATTGGAATTTCCTCTGGGCTATGCTATTATTGTAGCTTTTTGCGCCCTATACTTAGCCCTAAAACTCAAACTTATAAAACGAGGTGGAGAAAATGTCAGAACATCCAATTCAAGGGCTGATGAAAACAGCCATGGAGAGTATCAAGGAGATGGTGGACGTCAATACAGTAATCGGTGATGCTGTAGAAGCTCCTGATGGCAGTGTCATCATTCCAGTATCCCGTCTGGGGCTGGGCTTTGCTGCCGGTGGTAGCGAATTTGGCGAGCACAAGGAGACGGAACTGCCCTTTGGCGGCGGCAGCGGCGCCGGAGTTTCGGTCCAACCGGTGGGATTCCTGGTGGTGGGGCAAAATGCTACCAGATTGCTACCGGTGAGCAATGGCGCCATCTACGACCGCCTGGTGGATTTGGTTCCCCAGCTCATGGATAAGGTCCAGGGGGCCTTGGGCAATGGCAACGGCAGCGGCAACCGCATGCAGCAGGTGCTTGCCCGGCAACACCAGCTGGAACAACAGGTCCTGGATCTGCAGACCCAATTACAGCAAAGGACGAAGTCCCCTTCCTAGAGGGGATTTTTTCTTTCACATAAACCCTCCCCCCAGGTGAATATACATATCCCGGGGAGGAAGGTTATGAAAAGTTATTGTATATTAATCCTGGTCTTGTTGGTGATCCTGCCATTGCCTGTTTTTGGCCAATCCCAGGAGGCCCCAGAATTGGCTGGGATCAGCGCCAGCTCAGCAATCCTCATCGAGCCCTTCTCGGGAAGGGTTCTCTATGAAAAAAACGCACATGAAAAGCGACCCATGGCCAGCACTACCAAGATCATGACGGCCTTGGTGGCGACTGATATGGCCAATCCCGATGAGGTGCTCTGCGTGCAAGGAGATTGTGTTAAAATTCAAGGTGCGTCTCTGTACTTGGAAGAGAAGGAAGAGCTGACGCTGATGGATATGCTCTATGGATTGCTGCTGCGTTCTGGCAACGATGCGGCAGCAGCTATTGGGAAACACGTGGCCGGGGATAGCAGCCACTTTGTCAGTCTGATGAACCGCAAAGCATGGGAATTGGGGATGCACAACACCAATTTTGCCAATCCCCATGGCTTGGATGATGATGAACATTATAGCACTGCTGCGGACATGGCCCGGCTGGGGGCGGTATTTCTGCAGGCGCCTCTGTTGCGGGAAATATGCAAGACCGAGGAGTACGTTTCCCGGGAATTGACCACTGGCAAGGTAAGGCTCTTTATCAACAACAACAAGCTCTTGGCTCGAGACCCGCGGGCCCTGGGCATCAAGATTGGGTGGACGGAAAATGCCGGCCGCTGCCTGGTGGCTGCAGCTCAGGTCAATGGCATGGAACTGGTTGCAGTTGTCCTGGATGCTCCCGATTTGTACACCGACGTCAGCAAACTCTTTGATTATGGGTTTGGCAAATGGAGAGCTCAGGAGTTCATTCCCCGGGGCAAGGTAATGGACATCGTCCCGGTGGCCCAGGGAAAAGCTGCCCGGGTGGCCCTGACC
>DAIOXA010000044.1:0-233 GCA_036758185.1 Bacillota bacterium | reverse complement strand
GGATGCTCCAGTACTGCTGCAGGCCCCGATCAGCCCTGGCCAGGTGGTGGGCAAGGCCCTGGTGACTGTAGAAGAATACGTTATAGAGATAGACCTGGTGGCTGCTTCTCCCGTCAGGAAAAAGGTCGGCTTATGGTCGAGATTAGTAAACTGGCTGCACAATTGGTGGCAGCGATGATCAATAAATTATGGCTGGTCTTTATTGTATCGGGGATGTTGGTGGCTGTCGTACT
>DAIOXA010000043.1:0-9611 GCA_036758185.1 Bacillota bacterium | reverse complement strand
AATGAGACAAAAGAGTTTATGGCCCGCCACGCTGACAACCGGGTGGGGTTCGCTGAGCTTGACAAGCAGCAGGGGCCCCTCTTCCTGGGGATTGACGCTGGCAGCACCACCACCAAGACCGTCGTCATCAACGAGGCTGGCGAAGTTGTATTCTCCCATGACGGCCTCAATGACGGCAGCCCGGTGAATGCCGCCCTGAATTTTATGCGCACCCTCTATGCAGATTTGCCTGACACTGCTTACATCGCCGGGGCCAGCACCACTGGCTACGGCGAAAATCTGTTGAAGACGGCGCTAAAGGCAGATACCAGTGAAATTGAGACTGTCTCCCACTATAAGGCTGCGGCCCACTTTTGCCCCGATGTCGACTTCATCGTCGACATCGGGGGCCAGGATATGAAGTGCATGCATGTCACCAACGGGGTCATCGACAGCATCATCCTCAACGAGGCTTGCTCTTCGGGGTGTGGCTCTTTTATCCAGACCTTTGCCGAGACCCTGTCCCTGGACACCGAGACCTTCGCCCGCCTGGCCTTGGATGCCAAGAATCCTGTGGACTTGGGCACTCGCTGTACTGTGTTCATGAACTCCCGGGTTAAGCAGGCCCAGAAGGAAGGGGCCACAGTGGGGGATATCTCTGCCGGCCTTTCCTACTCTGTGGTCAGGAATGCCCTGTACAAGGTAATAAAGTTGCGCAATCCCGAGGAAATGGGGGAGAAAGTCGTCGTCCAGGGAGGTACCTTCCTCAACGACGCAATCCTCCGTTGCTTCGAAATCCTTTCGGGTAAGGAAGTCATTCGCCCCGAAATAGCGGGGTTGATGGGGGCGTACGGTGCTGCCCTCATTGCCCAAGAACGCTGGCCCGGGGGGCCCTCCTCCATCTTATCTGCAACTGAGCTGGCCGCCTTTGCCATGGAGAGCCGCACCACCACCTGCAAGGGATGCGGCAATAACTGCAAGCTGACGGTATCTACCTTTAACGGTCAGCGCCGCCTCATCAGCGGCAACCGCTGTGAAAAAGGGGCTGGTTTGGGTAAGGCAACCCAGGAACTGCCCAATGTCATGGACTATAAGTACCAGCGCCTCTTTGCCTATGAGCCGCTACCCTTGGAGCAGGCACCCCGGGGGGAAATCGGAATTCCCCGGGCCCTGAATATCTATGAAAACTACCCCCTCTGGTTCACCGTCCTTACGGAATTGGGTTTTCGGGTGCTGCTGTCCCAAGAATCCAATCACCAGATTTTTGAGCTGGGCATGGATACCATTCCCAGCGAGAGCCTGTGTTACCCCGCCAAGCTGGCCCACGGCCATATGGTTGACCTCATCGAGAGGGGTACTAAGACAATTTTTTACCCCTGCCTGCCCTATGAGCAGCGGGAAAACGCCAATGCCAGCAATCACTACAACTGCCCCATCGTCATGTCGTACCCTGAGGTCATTCGCAACAACGTCGACGCCATCAAGGATAACTCTGTAAACTTTATCTGTCCCTTCCTGCCCATGGACAATCGACGCAAGTTGGCCAAGGTGCTGGCGGCGGAGTTAAAGGACTTCGGCATCTCCCTAGGGGAGGTGCGGCAGGCCCTGGCCAAGGGCTTTGCCGAATATGACCGCTTCCAGGCCGATGTGCGGGAGGCGGGGCGCAAAGCTATAGCCTATGTTCGGGATACCGGCATCAAGGGCATTGTCCTGGCTGGACGCCCCTACCATTTGGACCCGGAAATCAACCACGGCATTCCCAAGATGATCAATACCTTGGGGATGGCGGTCCTCAGCGAAGACAGTTTAATAGATCCGGGACAGTACATGGAGCGTCCCCTCAGGGTTGTCGACCAGTGGATGTACCACACCCGCCTGTATGAGGCGGCAGCTCAGGTGGGGGAATTCCCTTTCCTGCAGTTGGTGCAGCTCAACTCCTTTGGTTGCGGCTTGGACGCCATCACCACCGATCAGGTTCAGGAGATCCTCGGGGCACAGAACAAGATTTCCACCGTGGTCAAGATCGACGAGGTCAATAATTTGGGGGCTGCCCGCATCCGCATGCGCTCCCTCAAGGCCGCCATGGACGAGAGCAAAGCAGACCCAGCGGCAGAGGAAGTCGCCGCCACCTGGGATGGAGACTATACTTACCACCGTCGAGAGTTCACCGCAGAAATGCGCCCCAAGCATACCCTGCTGGCGCCGCAAATGTCCCCGGTGCACTTTAGGTTTATTGAGCCGGTCTTTGCCAGCTGGGGCTATCGGGTCAAGGTGCTGGAGCAGGCCACCAGAGCAGATATTGAGGCTGGCCTAAAGTTCGTCAACAACGATGCCTGTTATCCCTCCATCATCGTGGTGGGGCAATTGGTCAACGCCCTACAGAGTGGTGACTACGACATGGACAACACCTCGGTGGTCATCTCCCAGACCGGCGGCGGGTGCCGGGCTACCAATTATGTCGCCATGCTACGCCTGGCCCTGAAACAGGCGGGGCTGTCCCATGTGCCCGTCATCGCCCTCAGCGTCAATGGCATCGAGAAGAACTCCGGCTTTAAACTGACCTTAGGAATGGCGAACAAGGCCCTTAAAGCCCTGGTCCTGGGCGATGTCCTGACCACTGTGTTGCTCCACACCCGGCCCTACGAGCTGGTTCCGGGCAGCGCCAACCGCCTGTATTATCAGTGGCTGGACCGCCTCACTCAGGATCTGGCCTATAAAAAGGGTTTCAGCTACCGCCGGGCCGTCCAGCAAGTTGTCTCAGACTTTACTGCCTTACCCAAGGCGGATATTCCCCGCAAGCCCAGGGTGGGGCTGGTGGGAGAAATCCTGGTCAAATACCATCCCGATGCCAATAACCATGCCATCGAAGTCATCGAGGCCGAGGGCTGTGAAGCGGTGTTGCCGGGGCTGTTAGACTTCTTCCTCTACTCCTTTTCCAATGTGCGATGGCAGTACGAGCACTTGGGTAGGAGGCCCCTGGCAGCCCTCATTTCCGCCATCAGTATCAAGATAATGGAGTTATACCGACGCCCAGCCAACAGGACCCTGGCCCGGGACGGGTACTTCACTTCGGCGACTATAGACCACATGCTGGAGAAGACCGAACCCATCCTCTCCGGCGGCAATATCTGCGGCGAGGGCTGGTTCCTCACCGCCGAGATGCTGGAACTCATCGAGAGCGGCGTGCCCAATATCATCTGCGCCCAGCCCTTTGCCTGCCTGCCCAACCACGTCACCGGCAAGGGCATGATCAAGGAGCTGCGCCGCCGCTACCCCCAGGCCAATATCGTGCCCATAGATTATGACCCTGGGGCCAGCGAGGTCAATCAGCTCAACCGCATCAAGCTGATGATTTCCAGCGCTCTGCGCAAAGCCGGGGGATAAAACATCCCATCGGTTCAGACATGAAATATAATTCGGGAGCCTTAGGGTTCCCTTGCTAGTGTTCCCTACTTTTATGCCGGGACAAGAAAGATTTATAAGGTTAAAATCTAGTCATTCAAATGTCGCAGGTGCGACGGAGCCCCGCTGTCTCCCTCAGAAGCGAAACAGCCTACACCTTGTTGAGGTGCAGGCTGTAATTTAGTCCCGCCATATTTCGGCCAAGGGGATGCTGAGGCCGGGGAAGTCAGGGGGGGTGATGGTGGCATCATCCATGCCCGAAGCAGCGAGGATATATTCCCCGTCTCGGAGGGTCAGGCATTCTAGGGTCTTTTCATAGGGATCCACCAGCCAAAAGTGCTGAATCCCTGCCTCCTGATAGATCTGGCGCTTACGCAGCCGGTCTTTGCGGCGGCTGGATTCAGAGATAATTTCCACTGCTAGCAGAGGAGCGCCGTCTATTCGGGTTTCCTTGATGATGTCCCGTTGTTCTCCTGAGATGTAGAGGATATCTGGCTGGACGACGGTAAAGTCACCTAAAGTAAGATCCAGCGGTGCGAAGAAGATTTCCCCCAAGGGATGGAATTGACGAAAGTGCACCAGGAGTAGAAAGCCCAACTCCCGGGAAACTCTTTGATGCATTACCAGCGGCGTAGGTTCCTTAATAAGCTCTCCCGACAGGACTTCATAGCGGTAGCCCTGTTCCTCGGGCAGTTTCAAGTAGTCCTGGTAAGTGAACTTCTCGGGGCTAGAAATGTATTCCACTTTTCTTTCCCGCACTTCCTTGCCAGTAAGGATCGCCACTACTTCCTGGAGGTTATAACGATACTGCCGATCTCCCAGGGTGACATAGGGAATCTTATTGTTTCTGGTGTAGCGCCAGATGGTCTCCACCGAGAGATCCAAGGCATCGGCCAAGGCCTGGGCGGTAATAAGGTCTTTTGCCATCTTTCTCACCTCAACTCTATACTACCCCAGTGAGAAACTTAAGTCAAGTGAAGTCAACTGGGTGGTAGTTTAGGATAGCTTACTGAAACAGTCGTGCCCTGCCCTAGTCTAGATTCAATGAGGAAGGAGCCGCCGCCTTGCCGGGCACGCGGAGGCTCCGGCCTTTAGGGCGGCATAAACCTTTTCCCATTTGCCAAAGGATGTGAGGATCAAGACTTTGGCCCATGACCTTTAGTAAGCCACCATCGGCCTGGCGCAGACCCTCCAAGCATTCTAAGGTAGTGGTCTTGCCGGCGCCGTTGGGACCCAACAACCCGAAGATTTCCCCCTTACCCACTGCAAAACTGATTCCGTCTACAGCGGCAAAGTTGCCATAGGACTTGCGCAAATCCTGCACTTCTATCGCCATGTTCATGGTAAACCCTCCCTTGTTAACTCTGGGTTAATTTTACCAAGGGCTAAAGGGATAGTAATCCGGCAAAGGGCTGATTTTTTCTAGGTCTAAAGGATGAGTGTGCCCAAAGCAAGAGAAAACCCGGCTGTGGGGCCGGGCAGGAATTATTCATCTTTCTTAAAGAGCTGCAGCAATCGGGTCCAAAAACCCTTATTCCCGACGACCTCCGGCTGAGGCGCAATCTGTTCAGCCTCGACCTTGAGGGCAGGGGTGCTGGCGACAAACTGCACCGAACGGGGGGTTGTTTTTTTGCTGACAAAGGATTTCGGGGGCAAAGAATCGTCTCCCCCCAGGTTTAGTCCACCAAGGAAATCTGCAGCCTGCTCCAGCCCTTCATTCAGGGCTTCTTGGCCGTCCACTAGTTCTTGCACCGAACCCGGCAGCTTCTTGGTCTCGGACTTTACTTCCTTCAGACCTTTGACGGTGGCTGATAATCCTCCAGATAGCTCTTGAGCGCCGGTCAGGAGGTCCTGGCCGCCACCGGCCAACTGGTCTAAGCCTAGGGAGAAGCCGCCGATTCCTTGGGCTAATTGGCTGACTCCGTCAGTATACTCCTGCAGGCCTGCGCCAAATTCCGTCAGTTGGCTTTCCATTCCCGTCCCCAGGCCTGCCAGGATTGAGGCCATAGTATGCTGCTGTTCTTGCGGCAAGTAAGCCATAATGGGGGCTAATTCCATCGTCAATTGTCCCATGCCTTGGGCAATGCCTTGGCTGAGCTGGGCATAGCCTGAGTTCAACGCGGCGCCCTCGGAGGCTAGTTGGCTCATGCCGGCTTCCAGGGCGGGGGCCTGGCTGAGTTCCTGGGCGCCCGTCTCCAGTTGGCCCACCCCGGAGGCTAATTTGCCAATCCCCGCATCCAGGTCGCCTAAACCTTGCTTAAGTTTCTTGGCGCCAGTCAGCATTTCCCCGCTACCATCCAACATCTGGGAGAAACCGTCTTCCATTTCTTCCCCCCCTAAATCCATGAATCCCGTGATGGCGAAGGGCGTGCTGGCAAAGGTAATGGGATCCAGCTGGAATTTATCTGTACTAAATTCCAAGGTATAGCTGGCCTCAGAATTAGGCAAGACGGTGTAGGCAACGGTGGCTGTGCTGCCGACAATGAGAGTTGAGGACCCCGGCGCCTGTACATTTGTCACCTGATTCAAGTTGAGGGGGACCTGTACTTGGGTGACATAGTTTTCCCGGAAATACGGGTCGGCGGCGGGGTTAGGGCGGATAGTAAAGGAGATTGCCACGCGGCCTCCTTTGCCCCGCATGAATTGGGGATCAGTGACAGTGCCGTCCATGCTATACTCTATTTCTGCGACATAGGGCAGTTCCCCCTGGGCCAGCTGGCCTTGGTAGTAAAAGCCCGTGGTCGACGCCGGCAGTTGCCAGGTTATCTTGTCCCCGGAAATGCTGGCCCTTTCTGAACCCGAGAGGTTGAGGACGGAGGAGTAGTTTCCATAGTCGGTGTAGGCCCCGGCAGCAGGAGTATCCAGGCGATTAACGATATTAATTTGTTGAACGCTGCCATCTAAGGCCAGGTTGACATAGACCGTTTCATCTTTGTTTATGCTCTGTTCTGCCCCGGCTGGGGCCGTCGCCGCAATTGGAAGATAGAGGGCCGAAAGCACTAGCAGCATTGCTACTAGCAGGGGAAGGGTTTTTTTCATATTTCTACACTCCTGTCTTCTTGAGACTTTGGTTTTGGACGCCATGTTGTGCGCATAATTAGGCGGTCAAATATCACTAACAGCACTGGAAGCACTGCCAGGACCATAATTCCTGAAAGGGCAGCCCCCCGTCCCAGGAGGACACCGATGGCACTGATGGCGTCAATGCCAGAGAGAAGGCCTTCGGCATAGCCGGCAACGGACAAGACAAGGGCCGAGACCAGGATGGAGCCTCCCGAAGTGCGCAGAGCAGCTAAGGCAGATTCCTGGGGGCTAAGGCTGGGGCGAAAGGCGAGATAGCGGTTGCTGAGCAAAATGGCATAATCGATGGTGGCCCCCAGCTGCAACGATTTTATTACCAGGTAGCCGATAAAGACGAGGCTAGTGCCGGAGAAGTAAGGCACACCCATGTTGATCCAGATCGAGGCCTGAATCACCAAGACTAGCAATATTGGAATTGAAAGGGATTTGAAGGTGAGGAGGACGATGAGTCCCACCGCCCCCAAGGAAAATACACTGACCAAAAAAATATCGCTTTCCACCGTCGCCTTGATGTCGGCGATGCTGGTGGCGGCGCCGGCAGTATACCAGGCATCGGGATAGTACTGTTGGGCGGTATCCTGGATATAATCGACAACCTCGAAGGTGCGGGGAGTCTCCCCCGCCACTGCCAAGTCGACAATGATTCTGCTAAATTTTTCTGACAGGAAACTCTCCCGTACTACTTGGGGGATAAATTCCCTGGGAATTGTCGGATCGGCCAGGGTGACCAAGGCCGTGACCTCCCTAACCAGAGGATTGGCTGCCAGGGTCTCAACCAAGAGGATTTCTGAGTTTATGTCGTCATTGGGGACCAGGAGCATGACGGGATTGGATACGCCAAACAGTTCCTCAATGCGCTGGTGTTCCGATGCCTGCTGGGAGCTTTGCGAGCTCCCCGAAGTGTCGCCATAGAGGTAATGATTTTGACCCTGGGCGAGGATGAAGGGAACGACAATGAGCAGAACGCCGACGCCGATGACGTACCGGTATTTGAGGATAGCCTTGCCCCAGCGGGCAAAGGTGGGGGTGAACTGACGGTGCCGGGTCTTGTCTATTTGCCTGCTGAGAGCATACAACATGATGGGTAGCAAGATTAGCACGCAGAGAAAACTGATGGTTATGCCCTTAGCCAGGACCAATCCGATGTCGGCCCCAATTCTATACTGCATAAATACCAGGGCCAAAAAACCGGCAATGGTGGTCAGGCTGCTGGCAGAAATTGAGCTGAGGGTATTCTTGGTCGCAGTCAGCACAGCATCCCTGGCATCCAGCCCAATGTCTCGCTCTTCGATATAGCGATGGCAGAGGAAGAGGGAGTAATCCATGGAAATTGCCAGTTGGAGCACGGCAGCCATGGCGTGGGTGATAAAGGAAATGCTGGGGAAGAAGATGTTGGTCCCCATGTTCAAGAGGATGGATACACCAATTACCACCAGGTACAGCAGGGGTTCAATCCAAGAGCGGGAAGCAAAGATCAGGATTAGAAAGAAAATGGGGACTACTATCACCATGATGCGGAAAATCTCCGTGGCGAGAATCTCTCGCATATTTTTTGTGTCCTCTGCCGGTCCGACTATGCAAACCCCCTCTCCCAGAGCTTTGCGTATTTGGCTCAATGCCTCCCCCGCTTCCAGACTGTAGTTGGATTCATGAAATTCTACTTGGAAGAGGGCCGCCCCATCCCGGTAGTAATTGGTCAGCAGGTCCTCTGGGATAAAACTATGGGGCATGTGAATGTCGGTGAGGTCATCCAACCATAGTACCGACTTGACGCCGGGCACTGCCATAATCTTTGCTTTGGCAGCCAGCGCTTGGGGGATGGAGTCAGCTTCCACCAGCACGTCGGCTATGCCAGGGTAACCAAATTCCTCTTCCATGACGGTAATGGATTGCTGGGTAGGGGAATCCTTTGGCAGGTAATGAGCCAGGTCATAATTGATCTGGACTCCGGGGATGGCCAGTACGCTGAGAATAAGTAAGGCCAAGAAAGTCAAGATGATGGGGATGCGGTGTCGGAGCAATGCCGAGATAATTCGTTCCAATATTCAAGTCCTCCTTGCTAAAATCACGTTTTAATGCCTGTACAAAAGGGGGTGGACAATTCAACCCCGTGCAAGAATTTACCAAGGGCGAGAAGGGCTAACCCTACACTGTGTTTACTATCTTCCTAGCAGTATTATATTAACAGTATGAAATATACACAACCAACAGTTTGTTATGTTCTGTTGTTTTTTCCACAGCTACGGCGTAGCCTGTAGAGTATCTGACATATTCGGTGAAATTAACGCAAAAAGAAGCAGGTCAGACCTGCTTCTTACATATATAGAGCTGCTACTTACCGATATACATTTGGGTGACATAATATATTCCCCGGCTGTTAACTATGCTAAGACCAATTTCGGTGAGGTTGGGATTGAGGATATTGGCCCGGTGGCCTGGGGAGTTCATCAGCCCCTGGTGGGCTGACTGGACGCTGGGGTGCATGGCGATGTTCTCCGCGGCATAACGGAAGCTGATGCCAAAATGCTCTATCATCTCAAAGGGAGAGCCGTAGGTTGGAGACTCATGGGCAAAGTAGTTGTTGTCAATCATATCCTGGCTCTTAATATGAGCTACTTCCGTCAGCTTTTGATTTAACTTTAAGGGGGCAAGCTCGGCCTTTTCTCTTTCGCCATTGACCAGGTTAAGCATCAAGAGTACCTCTACAGCGCCCGATTGCTGCGGCTCTGGGACAGTTATGGTGGCCTGGGCAGTCCTGCCGCCGTCCTTGGTTATGACGGTGATTTCCGCTGTCCCCTGGCCCTGGGCTGTTACCAATCCCGAGGAATCTACTATTGCCACTTCCGGCTTGCTGGAGGACCAGGACGTTCTCTTATCCGAAGCGGTGCTGGGAGAAATTGTTGCAGTAAGGGACTTTTTCTGGCCCACCTTGAGTCTTAGGCTCTCGGGAGATAAGGACACCCTAGCCACCGGCGTCATTGTAGGTGTTGGCGCTGGTTGCTCCTCGTCTTGTTGGGGAGGCGTTGGGTCATCAGTCAGGGGTTCTGGAATTGGTTTGTTGGTCTCTGTTGGTTCAGCATTCCCAGGTTGGCTGGTTTCAGAGCCTTGGTTTTGCCAGTTTTGTTGCCTTCCCTGATGGGGGGTATCTT
>DAIOXA010000042.1:6592-9767 GCA_036758185.1 Bacillota bacterium | reverse complement strand
GGGGATAGGAGCTGGACTATTGGCTGGCCAAGGGTGGCGGGTTTTAAGTTTCTTGGGCCGGGGCGCCCTGGGTATACTGCCGGGAGCGGTGTTGATCCTCATGGCCATGAGTGTCAAATTCATTATTGCCCAGGGCGGAATCATGGACACCATTCTCTTATATGCCTCTGAGGCCATATCCCAGACCTCCCCCGCCGGGGCTTCTCTGTTGACATATGGCGTCGTCTTGGTCCTCAACTTCTTTATCGGTTCGGCCACCGCCAAGGCCTTTTTGGTCATGCCCCTGATTACTCCTTTGGCCGATATGGTGGGCGTAACCCGCCAGGTAGCGGTGCTGGCTTTTGCCTTCGGCGATGGGTTTAGCAATGTCCTGTATCCCACCAACCCAATTCTCCTCATTGCCCTGGGTCTGACGGTGGTCAGCTATCCCAAGTGGTTCCGCTGGATTATTGGTCTGCAACTGGTGATTCTGGTCATTACGGCACTGCTGCTACTGGCTGCAGTTGCCATTAACCTGGGGCCCTTTTAATAGGGAGACATAGCATCAGAAATTACTGTGAGCCAAAATGAACTAATTTGTGGGCTATTCCGTCTTACTGGCAGAAAATAACGCCCGGAGGTATGAGATGAAAAAATTACTTATCCTCGTCGTGGGGTTGGCTGTCATTGCATGTGGATGTAACATAGCATTGCCGGAGAATGGTTTTGTTGAATTGCCGGACAATGATGTTGTTCCGTTGCCGGTGGTGGGGTCTGCTGAAAACCTGAAAAAACTCGTTGACCAGCAGCAGAGCGACCATCTTGTCAGGTTTGCTGCTGAAATGGATTTGAAAGCTACCACAGATTCTCCCCAGGATGGTCGCAGCCATTCCAGCACCAATGTCCAGGTGCAGGGAATTGACGAAGCCGATGCCGTCAAGACCGATGGGACCTATATATATCTCATTTCCGAGGCTAAGGTCTTCATCACCCGGGCATGGCCGGCCACTTCCCTGGATATTATTCAGGAGTTAGAGCTTGACCAGGGTTTTTACCCTAGCACTCTGTATGTCGATGAAGATTACTTGGTAGTCATGGGCATGCAGCAAGATGAAGAGCCGAAATTATTTGACGAAGGCAGTCGAAGAACGTATATGCCCTTCTTCAATCAAAGCACCCGGGTCTTAATTTATGACATCCGGGATAAGGACAATATCTCTTTAAGTCGTGATGTCAGTGTCGACGGCTACAACGCCCATTCCCGCAAGAAGGGAAATTACCTATACTTGTTAAACAGCCGCTCTGCCTACTGGGCTTTGGATCAAGAGGAACCAGAACGTCCCTGGTACAAGGATTCTGCTTCGGGGGCAGAGAAAAGAATCGCAGATTTTGACGACATTCGCTACTTCCCCAATGCTCCCCTCCATGATTACGTCATCTTTGCCGCCTTGGATTTAAGTCAGGGCACATTAGAAATGGATACCTACCTGGGCTGGACCCAGCACATGTATATGTCCCATGATTGAATTTGGGTTATAAGGGTGAGGGCACTGTGGATGGCATTCCCCTCAACCAGTTTTCCATGGATGAGCACAATGGTTACTTTCGCATTGCGACGACGGATTACGCCGATTGGCAGAACATCACCAATAACCTGTACGTTCTGGATGGCATTATGCAGGTGGTGGGGCAGATCAATGACATCGCTAAGGGAGAGCAAATTTACTCGGCCAGATTTATAGGGGATAAGGGCTACCTGGTGACCTTTGAGATGGTGGATCCCCTCTTTGTCATTGACTTGGCCAATCCCAGGGCCCCGAAAATATTGGGCGAACTCAAAATCCCCGGGTTTAGCAATTACCTGCATCCCCTGGACGAAAACCACCTCCTGGGAATTGGGCAAGACACCCAAGTTAATTCCTCTGAAGGTCGGGAATTTGCCACCACCAAGGGAATGAAGCTAGCCATCTTTGATGTTAGCGAAGTCAACAACCCCAAAGAAAAGCATGTAGAATTGATTGGCGGCCAGGGCACTTGGTCCGAGGCGCTGTACAATCATAAGGCGGTGTTCTTCCATGAGGGAGTGCTTGCCCTTCCGGTCAGCGTTACTGCCAGCCGCCCTGCTGACCGTTGGGATTACAAAGTGGAATTTGCCGGCGCCCTATTCTATGATGTCGATTTGGATACCGGGTTTAACCAGGTGGGAAGAGTCAGCCATACCAATGGAGAGCAAGAGATGTTTTACCACAGTGATATTCGGCGTATTGTCCAGATTGAGGATGTGTATTATACCGTCTCCCTTGACCAGATCATGGCCCATAGCGCCCAAGACTTTCAGAAATTGGCGGAGCTGAAACTGCCGGTTCCAGACCACTACTATCCAGCGCCAGATTTCAGGAGGTAAAGAAAAAAAGCATTTTCCCCTTTGGGAGAATGCTTTTCATTTACCTAAAACTTGAGGAACTGGAACTGATGTCCGCCCCAAATGCTCCGGGTGTAATCAACTTTTACGTTTTGAAAGTAAGGCTTAAAGTGATCACTGACTACGAAGGTCACACCTTCCTCGGTGTTGATGACCTCGTCATTTTCTTGAGCTGACTCTTCCAGAGCCAGTTGATACTGGGGACCGCCTCAGCCAGCGGTAACATATAGTCTTATCAAAGCTTCTTCCATATTCTTGCCCATGGAACTAACTTGCTTTTTTAAGGCCTCCACAGCGGCGGGTGTCACTCTAACCAATGATCTCACCCCTTCATTTTAGTTATACCACAGGGGGGTATATGGTATATGTATATTCTAACTGCATTACTTTACTATGTCAAGCCTAGTGCGGGCCAAATTGGGGGGGACGGGGCAAAGTATCTGTCGGGACACCTGCTAGTTCCGAGAAGACCTGGGAAACATTGTCCATGGGGTGGGCACCCAGGAGAAGCAGGGTTGCACCGGGCTGAAGGGATGCCAGGGCTGTGCTGACGGCTTGGCGCAGGGTGGCTTTGAATTGGATGTCTGTGTTGGCCCCTGTCAGTGCGGCGCGAAAGGCAGCTTCTTCCTCGGGTTTGACTTGGTCCATTGGGCTGGCGGTGTCGTCACAACGGGTGACTATCAGGCTTTAGGGCCGTAGGCGCTGGGTCCAACCGCGCAAGGTGGAAGCCAAGGAGCGATTGATGTCGACACCCCGGTTGCCCCGGATGGCGTA
>DAIOXA010000042.1:5678-6541 GCA_036758185.1 Bacillota bacterium | reverse complement strand
GGTGGCATCGTCAATTACCCGGTATTCTCTATTATAAATGGTCTCGAAGCGGCGAAAGATGCCGCGGAAGGTGCCCAAACCCCGGACAATGGCAGGGATATCAATGCCTAGGGCCAGTCCTGCCCCGGCGGCCAAGAAGGCGTTGGCAATGTTGTGGCGGCCAGGCACAGCCAAGTAAAAGACAATTTCCTTGGCTGAAGCAGGTACCTTATCTGTATTGATGTAGGCGGTAATGATCGACCCGCTGCCCCGTCGCTGAAACTTGCCCATGTACAGGTCTGCCCCAGGGTTGCTGAGGGAGTAGTATATTTTGGTCGCCGGGGTGTCCTGGGCGATGCGGCGGCAGGCAGGCTCGTCGCCGTTGATGACGGCGTACCCTTCGCCGGGGAGCATATCAAAGAAACTCTTCTTGGCCAGGAGGTAGTCCTGCATATTCTTGTGCAGATCCAAGTGGTCGGCGCTGAAGTTGGTGATGCCTCCAACGCTGAACCGGGTCCTGTCTACTCTATGCATGACCATGGCATGGGAGGAAACTTCCATGGTTCCGTAGGTGGCACCGGTGGCGACCATCTCCTGTAAGAGACGCTGACAGAGGATGCTGTCGGGAGTGGTGTTGGCGGTGGGCAGAATCTTACCGCCCATTTTGTTGTACAGCGTCCCCATGAGGCCGGTATCGACCTTAGCGGCCTGGAGTATGTTGTCCAGCATAAAGGTGCTGGTGGTCTTGCCGTTGGTACCGGTTATCCCGGATAATTTCAGCTTGTGGTTGGGGTGAAGTATTTTCAGCGGTCACAAACGGCGAAAAGACCGCGGCCGCGGCTACAGCGGAGTATAAACCACGGGCGCAAGCTCTATTGGATGAG
>DAIOXA010000042.1:0-5668 GCA_036758185.1 Bacillota bacterium | reverse complement strand
GAGGGGTGGCCAAAAAACTCTGCTGCTAGGATGGCCTGGGCACGCCGGGTGTTTTCTACAATTACTTGGGGCACAGCAATCCCCGGGGTGGTGTGTTGGGCCACCACGGCAGAGGCCCCTGCCTGCACAGCTTCAGAGATGAAATGATGGCCATCGGCTCGGTATCCCGGTACGGCAATAAACACGCTACCGGATTGCACTTTCCTAGAGTCGTTAGTTATTCCAGTTACGGGGATCTGCACCGAACCAATTATGCTATGGGGTGCCAGGTCAATTATCAGTTGGGAGAGATATTTTCTCGTCATTGTCTTCATCCTGCAAGTAGAGTTTGTACTTAAATTGCCCTGGGCAAGTTCAGGCTATCCCGGCCAAATACAGGCAAGAAGACTCCCTGGGAAGGAATGGCAGAGAAAACAGCGAATTAAGAAGAGAGAAAACAAATGACGGAGGTCTTGCCTTGACTAGTGTATGCTTTGAAGATGTGTTCCTGCAAAAAAAAGATGAGCAGGGGCAGGATGTAGAGATTTTGCGAGAATTAAGTTTTTCCATTCCCTCCAGATCAATCTTTGCTTTGGCCGGACCATCGGGGTCGGGAAAGAGCAGCGCCCTACGCTTAATCAACCGCCTGGATGACGCTAGCTCTGGCCGGGTTATTATCCAGAACAGGGAAATTCGGGATTGGGATATTCAAGAGTTGCGCGCCAAAGTGGGCTTTATGTTTCAGGAGGCCGCTCTCTTTGAGGGCAGTGTCAAGGAAAATTTACTATATGGCCTCTGCCTGCGGGGTTTAAAAAAGTGTGACCACGATCCCACCGCCCTGGAACTTCTTGAGCAGGTGGACTTGCCGGCGGAACTCTTGAACCGCAATGTCGAGTCCCTCTCCGGGGGTCAGAAGCAGCGGGTTAACCTGGCACGCACCCTGGCCATGGATCCCGAGATCATCCTCATGGATGAACCCACTTCTTCCCTGGATCCTGCCGCCACCCATACCATAGAAAATCTTATCTTGCAGCTCAATAAACAGGGACGGACTTTTGTCTTGGTCAGCCATAATCTGGACCAAGTTGAGCGCGTTGCCACTGCCTGTGTGGTCTTGGACGGGGGTAGGAGGATCTTCGCCGGGACGCCCAAAGAACTCTTTGCCAATCAGGATATAGCGGATATCCTCACCAAGGGAAAGGGGGAAGGAAATAGTGACTGACATTACTACCCCCCAAGTCCTTTTGTCCCTGGTCTTTGTGGTGGGTGCCCTGTATTTCTCCCGTTTCTTTAAGGTGAAGATGGAGAAAGATATTATAGTGGCGGCGATTAGGGCCTTTGTTCAGCTGCTGGCTATCGGCTATGTATTGACGTTGATCTTTGACTTGGACTCTCCCCTGTGGGTGGTGCTGATGATGGCTGTGATGGCAGGGGTCGCCTCGTATAACTCTGGTAAGCGGGGGCAAAGGGTAAAGAATTCCTACCTCATCAGTTCCATCGCCATATTCACCACCACTGCTGCAACAATATTGGTGTTGTCAGGCTTTGGCATCATTCCCTTCAAGGCTCAGTACATCATCCCTGTTTCGGGGATGGTTATCGGCAATGTCATGAATGCTGCTTCCCTGGCCATGATGCGCTTGGACGATGAGCTGAAGGGCAATCGGGTGCGGGTGGAGGCCGCCCTCTCCCTGGGGGCCAGTCCCATCCAGGCCGCTGCCCCCGCCCTCAAAAAGTCCGTCATCACTGCCATGGTGCCGGTGGTGGATCGAGCCAAGGTGGTGGGGATCGTCAGTCTACCCGGCGGGATGAGCGGGATGATCTTGGCTGGGGCCTCGCCCCTGGCGGCGGTAAAGTTCCAAATTGTCATCATGTACATGCTGCTGGGCAGCCCCTTCTTGACGGTGGCCATTGTCAACATGCTGGCCTACCGCCAGTACTTCAATCGCCAGCGCCAACTCTTGGTAACGCCGGATTAGGGCCAATCACACACAATGGAGGTAGACAATGACAAAATTAGCTTTTACCATCTTGGCGGTGCAGGACTTACAACGGGCGAGGGAGTTTTACCAAAAGTACTTTGAACAAAAATTGACGGTGGATATGGGTAAGTTAATTGGCTTTGAATCGGGCCTGGCCTTGTGGGAGGAGGGGGATATGGCGGAGCAATCCGGTCTAGAGAAAACTCTCCTATCTGGACGCGGTGGCATGGAAATAGAATTTCACACCGAGGGTATTGAGATTCTGTACCAGCGCCTGCTGGCGGCGGGAGTAGAGATGCTGCATCCCATCAAATCCCATCCCTGGGGGCAGATGGTGTTTCGCTGCAAGGACCTGGATGGACACTGTATCGAGGTGGATGAGTACCTGTGGGCTACAGCCCGCAGACTGGCGGAGGCAGGTCATGTGGCTTCGGACATCGCCCACTGCTTTGGCGTCACATTAGAGGCAGTAGAGGAAATGCTGGACACTGACTAGATGTTAGATGTTAGATGTTGGAAGTTGGACGCCTGTATTTGGAAGTGAGAAATCTGAAGTCAGAAGCCAGATGTTTGTGTCTTCTTCGAAGTAGGATGCTAGGCCCCTCTACTGCTGCGCCGATCAATGTAAGTGCCATTGAAGGATAACCCATATTTCCGACTTCTGATATCCGACTTCCGACATCTGTATTTTAAGGAGGTGTAGTCATGGCAAGGATTGTTCCTGAACTGGATCCTGCAACAATTGAGGATGCGGCCGAGGCGCGGCTGTACGGCGCCCGCCGAGATTTGCCCGAGGATTACACCGTTGTGTACAAGTACAAGTTCTGCGATGAAATAACCGGGGCAATGGTCTGGCAGGCAGACTTGGCCATTATTCATCCCTTTAGGGGCTTTATGGTGTTTAAGGTGCTCCCTGGCCAGGTTGCCCTGTTCAATGGGCGCTGGCATGAGTACACCCAGGGAGGGTACCGGGAAATGGACAAGGACCCCCTGGCAGAGGCCCGAGCTGCCGCCTATGCCATTGTGCGGCTCTACCGGGAGAAATACGGCTGGAACTTTCCCCTGGCTTTGACATTGGCCTCTGTTTTCCCGGCAGTAGTCAGCTTCAGGGGCAGGTTCCCCCCTTTGTCAAACCCTCCAACCTGGTGCTGGAGCGGGATCTGGATGCTCTGCCTGTGCGCATGGGTGAGATATTTTCCGCCATGCCCCGGGCTGGAAGGGACCCTGCGGCTACAGCCAGGCTTGTTGAACTGCTGACAGCCAGCTTTAAGCTCTACAATACTTTAGAATCCCAAATTCGTTCCTTTGCCGATAGGGCCCAACACAAGTTTACCCAGGAGCAGGAGCGGATACTGGAGGAAACGGAACTGAACCGGCGCATGGTTTTCTATGGCGCGGCGGGAACGGGCAAGACAATGCTTGCGGTGGAGAAGGCCCGGCGCTTGGCCGAGGCGGGAAAGAAGGTGCTTCTGACCTGCTTTAATAAGAACTTGGCCCGTCAATTCCCCGCCGATGTTGAAAACCTCACCGCTCGTCACTTTCATGGGTTGCTGGAGCGGGTGACGGGCAGTCGCCTCCCGGCAGACAGCCAAGAGCACGACAACTACTTTGAGAATGTCCTGCCCGGGGAGGGGGTAAAGTACTTTTCCCAACTTGCCCCGGAGCAAAAGTATGATGCACTGATAGTCGATGAAGGCCAGGATTTTCGCCCCCACTGGTTTCAATGCCTGGAGGCCATGCTGAGAGAGGATGGGGAATTCTATGTCTTTGCCGACCCCAGCCAGAATATCTTTAAGGTGGATCCTGCGGGCTTGGAGGCCTTGCCTGCTTCTAGGTTTCGGCTAACAGTCAACTTGCGCAACACCATCTCGGTCTGTCAGCGTTGGATTTCCCCCCTGAGCGGAGTGCGGGTGCGCCTGGGTCTCAAGGATACCGGTGAGGTTCACTTTCACCCATGGACCACAGACAGTCAGCAGTTGCGCCTGTTGGAAAAAGAGGTCACCCGCTTGCTGGAGCGGGGGATTCATGCTCGGCGCATCACCATCCTGTCCCCTAATCGCAAGGAGAAGAACTGCCTGGCGGGGGTTGATTCTTTGGCTGGTTGCCCTGTGGGCGAGGTGGGGGATCCCCGGCCCACTGCCCTGCGCTTAAGCACCATAAGGGCCTTCAAGGGCCTGGAGGCAGATATCGTGCTCCTTATCGGGGTCAGGCCCGACAGCCCAGTTTGCACTAGGCAGGACCTCTATGTGGGAGGTTCCCGGGCCCGCTACATCTTGCACATCTTCCACCGGGACGACTGGAAAATACATGCATAATCTTGGTAAGTAGTGGATAAGCTATTCTATCCCTGTGTTTTGGGAGGGAATGAAATGCGCAAATACATAAGAGTCCTATTGGCAGTCTGTTGCCTGCTGACCATGATTGTCAGTTGTTCTCCGCAAGGGCCTCAGGTGGGTGGCCTTCTCAACCGGGCCCTGGTGGGCAATCCCAGCATGCTCAACCCGATCCTCAGCACTGATTCGGCCTCTTCCCTGGTGGAGGATTATATTTACCAGGGATTGATCCGCTATGATGAGAATTTAGAGTTGGTGGGCCAGCTGGCCAGTACTTGGGACATCTCGCCAGATAATTTGCAATGGACCTTTTACCTGCGCCAGGATGTGACCTGGCATGACGGCCGGCCCTTTACCGCTGGGGATGTGGAATTCACCCTGGCCACCATTGCTTTTGACGACGACTATCCCGGCAGCCGGTGGGCTGATTTTGAGCGTCTCGAAGAAATCCATGTGGTGGACGACTATACCATCAGGTTCATCTTGTCGGAACCCTGGGGATCCTTTTTGGCCAGCCTACGCCAGGGGATTTTGCCCCGGCACATCTATGACCCAAATTTGGCTACCGGAGCAGATCGGGCGCCCGTTGCCGACATGGCCAGACATCCCCGGAACTGGAAGCCGGTGGGAACGGGTCCTTATGTCTTTGCTTCTTGGGCAAACAACCAGTACATCACTCTGGAACGCAATGCCGACTACTATGATTCGGGTCCCTATATCGAAACCGTCTGCCTAAAGTTCTATCCAAATACTGCTTCTGCCATCGCTGCCCTGGAGGGGGGCGAAGTTGACCTAGTTACAGATATTCCCTCTGAATTAGCCACGACATTAGAAGAGAATCTAATGGAGAGCCACCATTTTTACGCCAGTCAGGAGATGGGTTACGAAATCCTTGGCTTTAACCTGCGTCCCAGCGCCTTTGACCAGGATAGGGAAAACCCCTGGCTGGATCGCAGGGTGCGCAAGGCTGTGGCTCATGCCCTGAATCGAGAGCAGTACATCGAGGAAATTTTGGAGGGCAAGGGAATCATCATGAATTCCCCCATACTACCGCGTTCCTGGGCCTATTCTCCTGATAATGCCGCCGAATATTCCTATGACCCAGATGCTGCCGACAACCTTCTGCAGCAGGCGGGCTGGCTGCTGGACGGCGATGGACTGAGATATAAGGGCGATCAGGCCTTTGCATTTCAGCTGACCCTGCGGGAGGACAATGCCCTGGAAGTGACCTTGGCTGAGATGATCAGACGGGATTTGGCGGCAGTGGGTTTGGACATACAGATCAATGCCGTCTCCTGGCGCCAGATGCTTGTCAACTTGTACGCCGGAGAATTTCACCTGCTCCTCATGGGGCTGAGCCTATCCCCGGATCCC
>DAIOXA010000041.1:3904-9946 GCA_036758185.1 Bacillota bacterium | reverse complement strand
CATCGAAATGGCCGCTGCCTCAGGGTTGCGGCGGTCGACGGGGGCCAGGGGCAAACCTGAGGCAGCGGCCATTTCGATGACGGCGGTGTTGTCAGAGAGAATGCCCCAGGTTGCCAAGACTGGGTCTCCAAGGGGTCCGCTGACCAAGGTCTTTTCAAATTGGCCACCACCGGCGGTGACCAGGGCGTTTACAGTGCCTTCACCGCCGTCGGCGATGGGCAGCAGAATTACATCACTGTCGGGCAGAACCGACCGTATCCCCCCTTGGATGGCCTGGGCGACGCCAACGGCGTCCAGGCTCTCTTTAAAAGAATCCGGTGCGACTATTATTTTCAACTAATCTCCTCCTCCGCTGTATACAGGAAGGTAGACAGATATCTCTCGCCGCTGTCCGGGGCCACCGTCACCACTCGCTTGCCAGGACCTAGGTCCCTGGCTACCTGGAGGGCAGCCCAAACCGCGGCCCCGGAGGAGAATCCGACCAGCACGCCATGGCGACTTGCCAGCTCCCGGGCAGTGTGCACAGCATCATCCCCCTGGACAGAGATAACCTTGTCTATTAACCCTGTGTTTAATACCTTGGGGACAAACCCTGCTCCAATTCCCTGGAGGGGATGGGGTCCGGGATTTCCCCCAGCCAGAATTGGAGAGAGGGCGGGCTCGACGGCGTAAATCTTGAGCTTGGCGATATGGGATTTTAAGAATCCACCGGCGCCAGTCAGGGTTCCCCCCGTCCCTACTCCTACTACAAAGGCGTCGAGATCTCCTTCCAGCGAGTGATAGATTTCCGGCCCTGTGCTGGCATGGTGAATGCGGGGATTGGCGGGGTTGGAGAACTGATCCAGGTGGAGGTACTTGTTATTCGCCGCCAGTAATTCTTGTGCCCTGCTGATGGCCCCCTGCATGCCCTGCGCGCCGGGGGTGAGGATGAGCCTGGCGCCATAGGCCGACAACAACTTGCGCCTTTCTATGCTCATGGTGTCGGGCATGACCAGGACCAGGGGAATGCTGTGGGCTGCCGCCACCATGGCTAAGCCGATGCCAGTATTGCCGCTGGTGGCCTCAATAATGGTGGTGCCCGGTTGAAGCTTGCCGATGTCCAGGGCGTCCTGGACCATTGCCTGGGCGATGCGGTCCTTAATGCTTCCCCCGGGGTTAAAGGATTCCAGTTTTATATACAGTCCTGCGCTTTCCTGGCCGCCATCTACCTTGAGCATGGGAGTATTGCCGATGAGGGTGGTAATCACTGCTTAGCCTCCAATTCTTGTTGTCTTCCTTCCAATTGTTCCAAGCGCTGCTGCAACTCCGAGATATTGCAGCGGTGCACACGGTGGCCCTGAGCCACTGGCTCGGCCCTCAACCCCACCACCGTCAACCCCGGCGAGATAGAGTCCAGGACCACAGCTCCAGCGCCAACCTTGACCCCATCACCCAGGGTTATCGGCCCCAAGATGGTGGCCCGGGTCCCAATTAGGACATCATTGCCGACAGTGGGATGGCGCTTTCCCTTATCTTTTCCAGTTCCGCCCAAGGTAACACCATGGTAAATCCGCACATTCTTGCCGACAACTGCCGTCTCGCCGATGACGATGCCCATGCCGTGGTCGATGAAACAGGAGGGATGAATGTCGGCGCCGGGGTGAATTTCAATGCCGGTAAAGAAACGGTTGACCTGACTGATAATCCGAGCCAGCAGTCGAAGCTTCCGCTTCCATAGCCAGTGGGCGGGGAAGTGCATTGCCAGGCTATGCAGGCCGGGGTAGCAGAGAAGAATTTCCAAAGCAGAACGGGCGGCCGGGTCATGCTCCCGAATCACCCGGATTTGTGTGCGCACGAAGCAAAACATGGGAACCCTCCTTAATGCTGAGTCATTTACTAGGGTTTAGCTGATTATAGCAACGCAGACCACTGCTGTCAATTGTTGCCAGTAGCTACTGCCATCCAAGTCAGGCTGCAAATTCACTCTCTAGTACGTATTTTTCTTTTCCGGGGACTGTGCTATAGTTATTGTTAGCAAATTGTGGAAAATGGTGAAAGTAGTAAGGGCAAAGATGCCTTGAGTAGATGCCGTAGATTATAGCTAGAAAAGGGGCGTGCATATGGTGTTTCAAGTTGATTTGAATGCAGATATGGGAGAGGGCTTCGGCCAATATAACCTTGGTTGCGACAGTCAAGTTATTGAGCACATAACCTCAGCCAATATTGCCTGCGGTTGGCATGCCGGCGATCCGCAGGTGATGAACAAAACCATCGCCATGGCAAAGGCAAGAGGTGTGGCCATTGGCGCCCATCCAGGTTATCCCGATCTACTGGGTTTCGGGCGTCGCAATATCAGCGTTACGCCGGATGAACTGTATGCTTATGTTCTCTATCAGCTTGGTGCTTTCTACGCCTTCGCGAAAAATCACGCCATGGAGATTCAGCATCTTAAGGCCCACGGTGCTATGTACAACACGGCCGTCAAGGATATCAGGCTGGCTGTTGCCATCTGCCGGGCCATCAAGGATTTCGCTCCTGAGATTATCCTGTTGGGCCTGGCTGGCTCTAAGCTATTGGAAGCCGCCGAGGAAATAGGCCTGCGTTCCGCCAGTGAAGTCTTTGCTGATCGCGCCTATGAGGAAGACGGTTCCCTCGTTCCTCGCATTAAAGCAGGATCTATGATATACGATGAAGAACTATGCGCCGCCCGTGTTGTGCGCATGGTTAAGGAGGGCCGGGTGGAGACAATTACTGGTAGAGATATTGTCGTCAAGGCCGACTCTATCTGTCTGCATGGGGATGGCCCCAAGGCCCTGTCCCTGGCAACTCGTACGCGGAGAGCTCTGGTAGCAGAGGGCGTGCAGGTTGTCGGGTTAAATCGCTTTGTGAAGGCTAAATGATGGTAAGATTACTCCTTTCCTCTGACAGTTCTTTTTGTGTGGAGTTCGGCAACTCAATTTCGCTGGAAATCAACAACCTTGTTCGCGCTTACACCATCCTGGCAGAGCAGGCCGACATCGATGGTGTGCTGGAATACGTGCCTACCTACCGTTCCGTTACTGTGCATTATCGCCCTGAAATCGCAAGTTATGCCGCATTAAAGGAAAAGCTCCTCGCCCTTACTGGGAAAATCACTGAGGTAGAGACTCCGCCAATGCGGACAATCCGCATTCCAGTATTGTACGGCGGCGCATACGGTCCAGACCTGGCCAATTTGGCGGCCTTCACCGGCTTAACAGAGCAGGAGGTTATCCATCTTCATAGCAAAGCGGAATACATTATCTATATGTTGGGCTTTCTTCCCGGATTTTGTTACCTGGGGGGCATGGATACCCGCATAAGTATGCCCCGCTTGCAGGCGCCCCGGGTGAATATCCCCGCCGGCTCTGTGGGTATTGCCGGTTCCCAGACAGGCATTTACCCGTTGGACTCCCCTGGTGGCTGGAATATTATTGGCAGGACTCCCTTCCGAATGTACGACCCCAACCGGGAACGTCCATTCCTGCTGGACGCTGGCATGCGGTTGAGCTTCTATCCCATCGGCCAGGCTGAATTTGATGAAATCCACGCCGAGGAGTATGGTGAAGGAGGCGCAGGCCAATGATTACCTTCGTCAAAGGCGGTCTGCTTACCACAATCCAGGATACTGGACGTAAGGGGTTCCAGCGCTTTGGCATGCCTCCCGCCGGCGCCATGGATCAGTTCGCCATGAAGTTGGCCAACGTGCTGGTAGGCAACCCGCAGCGTACCGAAGTTGTGGAAACAACGATGCTGGGACCCACCATTCAGTTCGGGACAGATGAGGTTTTCGCTATCTGTGGTGGGGATTTCAGCCCTCATTTGGATGGCCGGCCTATAGAAAACAACCGGGCCTACTTGGGTAGAGCCGGCACTCTGTTGGAGCTGCCGGCGGCGAAAAGCGGCGCCCGAGCCTACATCGCTTTTGTCGGCGGCCTGGAAGCGGAGTTAAAGATGGGTAGCCGCTCGACCTATGTCAAAGCCGGTATTGGCGGTGTGCAGGGCCGCCCCGTCAGAGATGGAGACACAATAGCTCTGCCAGCGCCAAGTAATTTTCTGCCCAATTGGTCCCAGCGCTTTGTGCCGTCTGATTTCGGCGTGTCTTATTCTGCCCAGCCCACGGTGCGGGTAACCCTGGGTCCCCAGGATGAGCTGTTCACTGAAAAGGGCAAGGCGGATTTCTTTGCCGACGATTATGTGTTGACAGCTGAGAATGACCGCATGGGTTTCCGCTTTACTGGACCGGAAATCGAATACGCCCGGGAAAATACAGGAAATATCATTTCTGATGGCATCTGCTTTGGCTCTGTGCAGGTAACCAATGGACAACCGATAGTGATGATGGCAGACAGACAGACCACTGGGGGGTACCCCAAGCTGGCCTGCGTGATCTCTGCGGACCTGCCTTTGATGGCACAACTGAAGGCTGGTGACTCCTGCCGCTTTCAGTTCGTTGGGGTAGAAGAAGCCCAGAAGCTTTATCTTGCCCAGGTGAGGTTGCTGGACGACCTGGCGAAACGCTTGCAAGGCAAGCAAGATAAGCCCCGCCAGTTCCGCGTCACAATCCAGGACAAGGTCTTTGAAGTCCAAGTGGAGGAGTGGCGTGAATGAGCAGCCGTCTCATGGCTTGAGCTTAGAAGGGGCAGTTGACGCCCTCTAAGCTTAAATATGTATGACATAGCACACATATAACCTTTCTTTGACAGGGCTGATTTTGTATATGGATTGATCTGGAATCACGGAAAGACATTGTTAGCCAGTTAAATACGAAGCTCTTGGGGCTCAATCATGTTCTTAGTATTATCGTTAAGCTAATGACATATTTTGTCGTAATTTGTCGAATTTTGGACGCAAGTTTTTCTTGCCCCCCCCTCCATTTTATGGTAATGTTTTACATCCATTAGATTAATAGGAGGGGTCGCAACTGATGTTTTGGCGATTGGGAATTCAGATGAAATAATAGCAATTCTAGAAGATAATACAGGAGCAGCACCTTGCGCAGCACCTTTTTGCTTTGCGTGGCTTTGTACTTGTCCAAGTTATCGTTGGAGCAGAATCAGCCCAATCTTTACGAGAAACGTCACCTATTTTGGAGGTTATTTAGAAGCTGCTGTAATGCCCAATCAAACCGTTACAGTGACGACAACCAAAAAGCCAAAATCGTATTTGGAACGCCGCGCTTGGTCTGGAGATAAAGGTAATTTCTGGCGAGGTAGGATATTCAATCGACAATGGCACATCTGAGTCGATTTCAATTTCTGAAACGAATACCACTTCGCAGATAATGGAGGTTGTTCAACAAAATCGTTATGAACAAAAGTACTTCTCTCATTATGTGGAGCCACGGGTAAGACCCGGCGCTATATTAGATGTTTGCACATACCCTAATAGGTATGGTGGGACATCGTATGGTAATAAATTCCTTTATTCATATGTTGAATTGAGGCCAGCCCGGTAGTGTAATGTGCTAAAAGTTAAAATCCTTTGCGGAAACAAATTGTTTCCGCAAAGGATAATCAGGAGGGTTTTTTTTGAGAACGAAAATTATTATTATATCTATCCTGGCTATATGTTGTAGTGTTGCCTTAATATTAACTGGTTATTTTTTTTCCCCTCGTGAGATTCGTTTACCTCCTGATGGTTTATATTTTTATAAGACCCAGGGATATTTTGCCTTTGCTAAAAATGAAAGTGTTATAATAAGACTCCTGTTTGTCAGTGTTCATGATAAACGGGATCCCTTTCAGGGAAGTCATTCCTTTGCATTATTGACTTCCTCAGGTGAAGCAGTAGAGGTATTATTAAATGAGCAAGATATGAGGGATCTTGTTAACACCGAACGATATGCCCACCTTTAATCTGGAACCCAATTATTCAGTATACGATAACACCGTTTTGCCGATGATCCCGAAGAACATCCCACGCCAGAAAAGGTATGGCCTTGTAATGCAGGCCCTTGAGATGGTGGGGCTTGACAACCGTATTAACCATAAACCTACTGAATTGTCAGGAGGAGAACAGCAAAGAGTTGCCATTGCCCGGGCC
>DAIOXA010000041.1:0-3894 GCA_036758185.1 Bacillota bacterium | reverse complement strand
TAACCCTTCGATTATTCTGGCGGATGAACCTACGGGAAACTTGGACAGTAAAACCGGAACCATGATAATAGAAATTCTAAAGGGTTTAACTCTCATTGGAAAAACCGTTATTCTGGTAACGCACAATAAAGAGGATGCAAAGCATGCCGATAATATTATTGTGCTAAAGGACGGAAAAATTGTCGAGTAATGAGAGGTGACAAGGTGTTTGATTTATTTGTTTATGCAGCAAAGGAAGTATGGGCTAACAAACTTAGATCTATCCTGATGTTCCTTTCGGTAGTTGTCGCCACAGTATTTATTACGTCACTACTCGGGACGGGTACCGGGATTAAGCGGATTCTCTTTAACGTCATCGACGAAGACCCCTCCGTCAAGCAAATCATCGTATACAGCGAGGGCCCCCAGGATAGTATTAGCGAAAAGGAATTGCAAGAATACCTTAACCTCATCAGGCCAATCAGTGTAAGGGTAATCAGAGATAGTGGGGTACGGATAGAGGACATGGAAAAGTTATTTTCTCTTGTGTTACCATCCACAGTCATCGTTTATGATGACTCCTTCGAGCTGTTTACAGCCAGCGAGATCAAGGCTGCTGAGGTGAGGACTCACCGCATATTGCCAAGTTACGATAAGGGGCAGGGCATTTTTGTCAGCCACAGAGTGCTGGCAGAAAACCGGTTAGAGAGGGAAAGTGTTTTGGGCAAGACTTTGACCCTCAATTTGACGAGCGAAGAGGGCGATCGCCGGATTACCTTGCCGATTACCGATGTAATCGATCCAGGTCTGACAATGGTCATGGACGAGACACAATATGCAGATGTCTATCTCTCATATAGCCTTCTTCGAAATTCTGAAATTGATTACTGCAACATAACTTCGATAGTTTTAGATATGGGAACTCATTTAGAGATGGATGCTCAACTGGAAAAAATAGCTGGCATTCACCATTCAGTTATTCAGAATGTCGACTTGCTCCAGGGTATTGAGAATGAACTGCTGCTATACAATTTCATATTGACATTTGCCGGTGCAATGATAGTTATAGTCACAGTGGTGACCCTGCTAAACACTTTAAATGTTTCATTTAAAGAGAGAATTAGATTCCATGGTTTGCTTAAAGCCATGGGATACGGGAATGCCTATATCTTTGGCCTTTGCATGTTTCAAAGCATCTATATATGTCTGGCAGGAAGCGGAATAGGGATAATCCTAACATTCTTCACTCGCAATCAAGCATTTATGTACTTGAGCAAGATTTTATTACTGCGCAAGATGGAGATTGGCACCGATTTATTCGCTTTTGATTCTCAACTAGTGATCTCGGGGATTTGTATTTTGATTATTACAGGCATAATCGCGGGTCTTTTTCCCGCAATTATCAGTTTACGATTAAATCCAATACAGGCGTTGATGCGTGAGAAGTAGGTGATCTATGATGTGGGACATTCTGTATTTAGGGTTAAAAAACATAAAAAATAGTCCCGTGCGGACATGTTTGGCCTCCTCGATTATTACGTTAGCAGTAGTTTTGGTATTGGTGTTTTCAGCTATGGAATATACGGTGATTTCTCATAAGGAAATTAAAGCCCATTCCCAATATGAACTGCGCCAGCTTACCATCTATGATTATTCAGATCATAGAATTGCAGTTGATGATTTACTGGCTATCCAGGAAATTAATTCAGTGGAGGGTGTTTTACTCGACTACAATATTCCCGGCTATGAGCAAATATTAATTGATAACGTTCCCATCGATTATATTAATGGTCTATGGGGTGCTCATCAAGGATTTGATTTGTTCGATAGAGGCAAATGGCAAGAAGAAGAATTGAACAATCCCAGTTTCATACCAATTCTACTCGGAAGAGCGTTTGAAAAAGATCAGGATGCGTATGAGGTCATTCTTCCTGGAGCGGTGTTCCGCCAACAGGGAAGTGATTTAGAATTTAATCTCCAGGACTTAATCGGACGAGATTTGACTTTGACGATAAACGAGTGTCCAATTACAGCCAATATTGTCGGGATATATTCTTATAAACTGAGTCCTCACGACTTCATGACGACATACGATCCCCCCAGAGATTTTGTAGGGTTCGATTCCAACTCCTTCCCTATATTACTGAATGAACCCTTTGCAAAAAAGGCTTTTCAACTCCACCATATCAATGAAGCCTATATTCCGCATAGCGCCTTAATCACAGTCAGGGACATTGCTCAGGTTGAAGAAACAGCAAGTATTATTGAGGATAGATTTGGCTACTATGTCCACTCTGATATCACTGCGGCAAGACAAGTTGTTGATGGTTTGTTTTTTTACCGAAAGTTATTGGGGACTACGGCATTGTTTGTTTTTGTGATTGCAATGATCAGTATAATTAACACGATGTTTATGGTACTTCGTGAACGAGTTCGCTTCATAGCTGTACTAAAGATGCTGGGCTTCACAAAGTCGGACATCGTCTGCATCTTATCTACTGAGGCGATACTGATTGGGTTAATAGGTGCATTAACCGGTATCATCTTTTCCTATGTGATTCAGGGTATGATCTCTGTTATCATAAGCAACTTACTGGATGCATCAATCCGTAATCTGGTATCATTCCAAATGCCCCACTCTGTTATTTTGAGGACACTATTGAGCAGTGTCCTCCTCGCATGGCTAGCGGGCTTGATCCCTGCGATTCTTGGTTCAAGAATGCAGCCATTAAGCTGTTTGAAATGGTAATGTGAGGGGAGGAGCGCGTATGATATTATTTCCCCGCTATCTCACGCGCTATGAAAAGGGGATCGATTGCTCCTCACCGGAGCAATCGGTGATTCGGCCAATGGGACACATCTTCGGAATCACATTGTGGGCACCACATCTTGGCCTGTTTGCTCCGCCACTGCACTGTCATCACCTAAAGGGAATTCTTTATCGGCTGAAGGGAAAGCTGTGGGCAGGACTGGTCAGAAAGCAGTTGGAGACTCACGTCAGGGGGTGAGCCTAAAGGGATCCAGGTGGCGATATTGTAACGACATCGGCAAGATTGGTGACCGGAGGGAGGGGAATTAAATGTTTATAGAACAGAAGCTAAATAGTAACAAGATCGCCTAACGCAAGGCGGTCCAATAGCACTCATCTTTTTTTAATCTGACAGGATTCCGGAATCTCAGCTGCCCAAGGCAGCATAGTGCCTAAAGCCTCTTTGTCACTGGTGTCCATGTTTGGCAGTTGCTCATACGGATGCCTCAGATAGGTGTAAGGATTTAAGCCGTTTCCCTTGGCGGATTCAACAATGCTGTAGATCGTTGCGCTGCCATTTGCCCTCTAGGGAGTGTTGGCAAACCAGTTCTTGCTTGTCTCAGTATATTTATGTTCCCAACAGCTTACCTTTGTGCTATAGTTGTACATAGTATTAGACTAGAAATCATAAGGAGACTGCTATGTTCATTCGTTCTTAACGCCCAGTAATTTTATACTGGTCTGGAGCACTCTCACTCTGAGGGCTGTTTTGCTATACTCCGGGAGGTTAAGAACAAATTAACAGCAGTCTATATAATGCTACCACAGGCACAGGAGTATTCTGAGCCATGGTACCAGAGTGCCCGCGGCTGCATGTGAAGTCTGTTCACAGCGGCCTATTTTGATTTGGAGGTGGCATACATGAGCACAACTACCAAGGGAGCAAGGTATTAGCACAAGAAAGCTACCGAGGTGATTAATATGAGTTTACTGCGCTGTACAGATATAACCAAAAGCTTTGGAGATTTGGACGTGCTCCGGGGTATTTCCCTGGAAATCAGCCCCGGCGAGAAAGTCGCCCTGGTGGGCAACAACGGCGAAGGAAAGACGACGGGTGTGGTAACCTACTTGCGGACACCTTGAAGATGGACAATAATTAAGATGTC
>DAIOXA010000040.1:0-10028 GCA_036758185.1 Bacillota bacterium | reverse complement strand
TAGTGTTGCTTAAGCCAAATAAAGAAGTAATCATTAACTTCCTCAATAGACATGACCTTCTCTTTCAGCATAACCTCCATCTCCGGCAGGAAACTGTTTTGGACAGTAGAGAACACGCGCTCCAACTTCCCGCGCCCCTGGGGCTTGTACGGGCGAGTGTGGCTAAGATGAATACCAAGGCGACCGCAAACGCTTTGTAAGTGGTTAGAAGAATAAATTTTTCCATTATCTGCATAGGCCTGAGTGGGCAAACCAAATTTAATCATAGCCTTTTTTAAGCAGTCCTCCAGGGCATATGTTTTTTCCTCGGGATAGAGTTGGCCATGGGTAATAATCCTTGTCGCTTCGTCCAGCCAGGCAATTAGGTAGAGCTTAATCTTTTTTCTTGGGTTCTGGGGATCGGGTATGTACATCAAGTGACATGTGTCCCCTTGCCAGCGTTGGTTGCGGTGTTTGGGCGAGAACCGCTGGTATGCCTTGGATTCTTTTTTACCCAGCTCCTTGGTTAGACCTTCTCGCTCAAAGTAGTCATAGAGTGTGCTTCTCTTGAGTACCCCCTTGGGGACCCTGCCCGACATCTCCAGGGTCTCAATAATCTGGATTACCGGCCGTTTAAGGTTTTCACGTTTTAGCGCTGCCGCCAGCTCAAAGTACTCCTGTGGTATCCTAGTTGGTCTTTTACCTGTAGATATAGGCATGAGTGCTTCGTAGCCTCCTTCCCGGTATTGTTTCAAGTAACGCTCGATGGTACGGGCACTGACTCTGGTATTCCTGCTTCCTGGGATATAGTAGATTTTGCTGGCTGCTTCCCGGATCAGTGCAGAAGTCTCTCCGAAATAGAGACTCTCTTTGCAGACAATGGGTGAGATTAGGCGATAGCGGAAATTTGCTATCTCTTCAGCCATCCTTCTATCCAATTGCATCACCTCCAAGCGTATTGTCCCACTGAAGAAACAGGCTCTCCATAGTGCTTTATGTTGGTTTATGCCAAAACTGGGGGGAGGCCATGATGCTTTAGGCTCCGGAATAATAAAAAATACGGACACCGGGAACTCTGGCAGCAAAATCCGCTCATTCTACGGTGCTGTGCCGGTAAGCGTATTCATAAAAAAATACGACAAGCTACCCGGTGCCAACAGCACCGGATAACCTGTCGTAGCTCTTACATTCAAAACAAGAGATATGGGTCAAGTAAGTTGACCCAGGCAAAGCCGGAAAACGCAAAACCTGGGGAATATGTAGCTCGGCACCGACCAATTAGCTCCATGATTTTTTTACCTTGATCATAATCCGTCCGGATACGACCACTTGCCCAGTCAGATAGCTGTGATGAATCTGCAAGCATTCTAGTTAAAGCCATCATAAGGGATCCAGCTTTATTGCGAAAGATTCTCCACCATCTGGCTACTGTGGTCGGGTCTACACCCATCAGTTCGGCTAATTCCTCTATAGTGTGTGTTTGTAAGCAAATACCGGCGATGGCAGCCTCCCGGACCACATCCAGGACCCGGGCATATGGAATGATGAAGCATGGTAGAAGTGCATGGGATACCTTACAATCTGCACAGTAAACTCTCTGGATGGCAAAAGGGCCAATAACATGAGGGGTTTCCCTTGAGTAATATCCATAATGCTGAAAGGTCCTTTGGCAAATTGTACATTCTCTGACCCAATTAGCTGCAGTTTTGCGATATGACTCTTTTAGGGTATTGACTGACTCGCCTTTAACATTTATGCTAATCATGCTGGGAGGTTAAAGCCTCCTTAGTGGGTGAAGGGCGAGGGTTCTTGTGAGGGATACTCGCCCTTCTTTATTTTTCCATCTATTCGTTTTATGGCTTGGGAATACCTTTAAAAACCAAAAAAACGCCGCTCAGGCGTAAACTCCCGTCAAGCATGGTTGGAATATTAGCTAGACTGGCCGACACATTAAGCTAGATTCAACATCTGGCGGCCCAGGCGGTCGACACTTTGGTACTCAGACAGCTCCATATAATTACAGGAACGGATCCAGTCGATCTCATTCAGCAGGAAGTTGGCGTTCTTTGGATCCAAGATGTTAGTATCCTTAAACTTCTTGGCTAGCTCGGCGATGCAGTTCTTTATTAGCGGGAATTTTTTAGTGTTATTGTTAAACATCAGGACCCGGCGTTGGGACTTTTCAAATAGATTGCAGTAGTAGCGGTAGAAAAGGCTATCTATGGTCATAATGTCTACCTGGGACTTGCTGGGGCCAAAAAGGCTGACATACCCCTCTCCCTCTACATTGACCTTTTCATAGAGATAGCGCAGATATTTGACTAGGGTGTTGGTGTAAGTGACCAATAGCACCCGGTCAGACTCGTCCAGGCAGTAATTATTCAAGAGATAGCCTGCTCGGTGTACGGCAACAGTGGTCTTGCCGGAGCCGGCAACCCCCCGAACCAGCATGGCACCGCCGGGGGTGGTGGTGATCAGTTTCTTCTGCTCCAGGTTGAGATTCATGGAATTCCCTCCAAAAGGTCAGAGATATTGACACTATTCCACAATAAACCTTAATTTTCCTGCATAGAGTCGTTTATTTCTGAAGAAGATTTCATGTTGTAGTAGCGATTGGAACTTTTATTCGGATAGTGAATAGAAGATGGGTCAACGTTCCATTATCGGTGCGATTCGTCACCATCGAAAGCAGCGCTAAGACCACATCGTTAAACCTCTATTATGGAGTTATGACTATTGGTTCAGTGTCCAAAATTGTAGCCAGGAGTCGGCATTGAAGGTGTGGGGACAGTTGACACGTGTTTTTGCACGTGCTAGTATTAGAGTATAGTTTGAGGCGGTGAGAGCTTGTGAAAAGCTACAGCTCAGCGGAAATAATCAAATTACTAGTCGAGGCCGGATGGTATGAGGTCTACCGTAGTGGGTCACACTTGCATATGAAGCACCGTAGTAAGCCCGGAAAGATCACTGTCCCACATCCTCGTAAAGATTTAACTGCCAAAACCTTGCACTCCATAATTAAACATGCGGAACTTACTCTTCCTGAGTGAGCAATCCCTTACAAAGGAGTTTGACATATGAAAAACAACAGATACATCTATCCGGCCATATTTGAGGAAAGTGAAGGCGGGAAATATAGTGTCTCCTTCCCAGATTTACTTGGCTGTATTACCGAAGGGGATACAGTTGAAGAAGCTTTTTATATGGCTCAAGATGCATTAAAGCTGCATCTTTATAGCATGGAAAAAGATGAAGAGGATATCCCAACTCCCACCTTACCTAGTACAATTAAGCTAAACAATAGGGGCTTTGTATCTTTAGTTGATGCTTGGATGCCATCATTTCGAAAAGCTATTGAGATAAAATCCGTCAAAAAGACCCTTACTATACCAAAATGGTTAAATGATCTCGCCGAGCAAGAGGATGTAAATTTCTCGTACTTACTTCAAAGATCCGTTAAAGAATATCTGAAAGAACACTCGAACAACTATCTTGATCCGTTTGAAAGTGAGTAACTAACTACCGAAGGAACAGTACCCCACTGAGAAATATCTGAGTATCTATGGGTGGACTGAATGAAAAACCGCCATGGTGTGTCTTTAGGACACCCCATGGCGGTTTCTATTTAACGTTGTCCCCTGCTGTCAGCTTCCAAAACCAGCTGCAAGGCCTTTAGCTGAGCTGGAAGAACAACCAGTAAGAAACATCATTGTCACCAAAACCGCAGTAATAACTCTTAATGCTTATGCTTGTCCATTAAATTGGTACATTCTCGCCGCCCGGGTTTCTTATATACCGTAACCACATTTTTGCGCATAAAGTTCTCAGCCGTTAAAGAAGCCCCGTTTACGCATTCTCCCATAAAGCCGCTGATCAGGTCGCTGGCAAGATAGGCAAGCATTTCTTCAGGACTGGCAATCTGAACAATCTCACCAGCTATTTGAGGAATGTAAGGCGGTAAGGTGGGCAAATACCTATAACCCTGTCTACGCTCTTGAGGTATGCGGTATTCTCGGGCAAGCTGGATTACCCTCCAGCTTCCTTCGGCCGGCCAGGGCAATGCGGTAAATGGTGGAGATAGGTTGCTGCCACTGCAATTCAATCCCAACCTGCCTAGCAGTTTCCGTTATGTTGACGCCCATAGCCTCAGGACATTCCACCACAGTGTAGTGAGGATACTCCTGATGAAACAGAGCAATTTCTTCTTGCAAGGCCTTCTTGGTCTCGGCATTCCAAAGCCATAAATCCTGCACCTGTTCTTCCGTCCAGTCGGGATGTATATCCCGCAACCTGGCCACATGACTGGCCAAGTCAAAGGAAATGTAAATGGCAAACACTGGCTGGCTCAGGTCAAAGAACTCATCGAAGAGAGGTGCGTCGGGTGGGCAGATCTGCCGCTGCCCATAATGGGGGCAGCCTTGGTCATGACCGGGGTAGGGCCGGGCGCACATGGCCCTGACACTGTGATCGATTACTGGTCTAACAAGAATTATCATGATAGTCCTCCCTACTGTAGGTTAAGTTAATTTTAGCAGAGATGAATACAGGGGGAAAGAAAAGACCTGGCATGTCTGCAAGGTTCCAGATGCAGCCTTTCCAACTCTAGGACAAAGTCTACATACTTTTGTGGACTGCCAGCATTGGCATCAGCAGCTTGGATGTGGCCTTGCTAGACCGGCAGTATGGTGAATAGGTAGTCGCCAAGAGCTAGGCTGACCAGATTCGCCACCAGCACGTAGGCAACCCGCCGTAATGGCCCGTGCTCCATGACAAGGAAGAGAAAGGCTATGATTTCAACTAGGACTACGAGTTGAGGGTGAAAATCAGGTAAGAGGCGAAGGGACTTGACCCGCCGAGAGTTATGTTGAGAAAACCCTGGGTCAGCAGGTTGATGAAGAGGAAGTGATATCATCAAAGGGGCTTCTCATGCTAGTCATCCTTTTGCTGGAACATGAATTCGGTCATTTGGATTGCTGCCATAGTTGTGTCGCAATACTGCCTCAGTGTCAACAAACAGACTGGGGACCAGCTATTCCTTGTAGGGCCGAGCACCAAATGGTCCTTGACGTGCAGGATAAGAGTGAAGTTTTCAGGGGTTTTCCTGGTGAGAATGCTATATAATAGAAAGCAGAAAACCCAATAGGGGGATGAAAACATGGAACGCTATATGAGAAATATAGGTACCCTTTCACTGGCAGAAAATGAACTGCTGAAAATAAAAAGAGCGGCTATTGTTGGTTGTGGTGGGCTGGGTGGATATGTTTTTGAAATGTTAGGCAGGATCGGGGTCGGCCGTATAACCATAATAGATGGTGATGTTTTCACTCCTTCAAACCTCAATCGCCAAATATTATCTGACACCCAGAAAATTGGCCAGAGCAAAGTACGTTCTGCCGTAGACAGAATGAAACTTGTCAATCCGGAAATTAGCATAACGCCAATAGAAAAAACCATAGACCAGGGTAACGCCCAAGAGCTGCTACACGGTCATGATGTAATTATAGACGCCTTGGATAACATCCCCAGCCGGCTGGTGGTGGCCAAGGCCTGCAATGCCCTAAAGATTCCCCTGGTCCATGGCGCAATCTTTTCCTGGTACGGCCAGGTCGCAACAATCATGCCCGGAGAAAATACAATGGATAGGATTTACCAAAGCCCCGAATTACAGAAAGAAGATAACCCCAGCAGCCCATCCTTTACCCCCGCCCTGGTTGCGGCCCTCCAGGTTGCCGAGGCCGTTAAATTGCTAATAAATCGGGGGAAACGCCTCAGGGAAGGGAACCTGCTATTGGTTGACACATTGCACAATGAATACAGACTGACTAAATTGACATAACCAGCCCGCGGGCTGGTTATTTCATTTTAGTTCTGATCCAGGGCTCGGGCCATTCCCTTGTGGTTATCCGTCGCCCATAACCGGTAAAAATTTGACAGTGTCTCCATCCCTAATAACGGTGTCCATCCCATGGAGATTGAGGATGTTCTCATTCCTTACATAAATAAGGGCCTGCAGGCGACTGTCAGCGGCCACTTTACTGCCAATTTCCTGGTCGAAACTGTCATCCAGGTGCGAGGTTAATTCAACAATCAGGTCGCTTACCCGACATTCATTGCCTGGGAGTGTTGCAATCATTTCCTTTTCCCCATACTTTCGCGTAAACGAATAAAACAAAACCTTCACTTCCATGGCTATCCCCCTTTGGTGCATTCACTATAGTAATTCGGGAAAGGACTGGCAGATTCCTGCGAAGCATTTGGCTTCATTTCACCCCGGCACGGCAAACAGCCTAGAAAATCATTGGGAACAGGCGAAGAAATGGATAAAGCGCTTCCACCGATGATAATCGGGGAAGCGCTTTTTGCTTACTCAGTGAAATCGGCATAGTCTTAGCCCCACAAGGGCAAACCAGCAGAGGTAAGCTAATATTTCGTTATTCGGTCATCGTCACGAGTATACTGAGCCATGCCGACGCCCCCCAGGAACATGCCTCCGAGCATGCAAAAATACGAAATGAAAGACAAGGCAAAGGATGTTGTTCTTAGCACCTGGATAACCATCAGAAAAGGCAAGACAGACCCAGTAATAGCTAAAACAGATCCCAGGATGAGTAATTTCTTTCGCAAGTTCATTTTATTTGTAGAGCCAGCACTCGACGAGATGGTTGGGTCGAGGTTCGAAGGTAGGCGGCTCTTCGACATCGCAAAGACCTTTTATGAAACGGTGACACCGTGGGTGGAACCGACACCCTGTAGGTGGATTGATTAGACTGGGGGGTTCCCCCGGCGGCACCTCTTTGAACCGGGCGGCGTTATCTGGATCTGGATCAGGGATGGCGTTAAGCAGTACTTGAGTGTACGGATGGAGTGGGGTTTCCACCGCGCTGTCCACATCCGTCTTTTCTACCAGCCTCGCCGCATACATGATAAAGACGTACTCCGAGAAATAACGTACCGAAGAGAGGTCGTGGGTAATATAGATTACGCTCATTTTATGCTTCTCTTGAATGCTACGCATCAACTCGAGGACTTCTACACGCATGGAGGCGTCCAGCATAGATACGGGTTCGTCGGCAACGATTAGCTGAGGGCGCAAGATAATCGCCCTGGCTATTACCAGACGCTGTTGTTGGCCACCGGAAAGCATGTGCGGATACTTATTGAGATAATCATCCACCGGCAGCAGCCGGACCTCTTCTAACACTTCTCTGATTCGCTGCTCATGTTCCTTTGGAGGCACCTTGTTGACAATCATTGGCTCCTTGAGGATCTGGCGAATGCTCATAAAGGGAGGCAGCGCCCCGTAGGGATCCTGCTGGACAAAGCCGACTTGCCGATGTAACCAGGTCAGATCTCCCCGTTTATCTATTTTTCTCCCGGAAAAGATCATCTCTCCCCCTGTGGATTGAGCCAGTCCCAAGATTGTCCGCAGCAGAGTGGTCTTTCCCGAGCCGCTCTCACCGACAATGGTAATCGTCTCACCGTGGTTGAGGTTGAATGAAACTCCATCCAACGCTTTGACATAGCCAACATGGAGAAGCCCGAACCGCTTTAGCTCAAACCAAGTACGCAGATCGGATACCGTAAGCAGTTGGTTTTGCGTTTCCTCAACGTTTTGCATTTCTTCATCTAGCTGTGTTAGTTCCTTTGCCATTTCCTCAACTCCTCTCATAGAGCCAGCACTTAACCAAGTCATCCCCGTGCACAAAGAGGGGGGGTTCTTCTACGCAACGCTCGAATTTTTTCGGGCAACGAGCTGCAAATCGGCACCCCTCGGGGGGGTTGAACAAACTTGGCGGCTGGCCGGTGATGAAATCCGGTTGCTTATCCATGCGCAGGGTGGGCACGCTGGCCATCAGCTTCTGAGCATAGGGATGCAACGGTTCGCGGTAAAAACGGAAAGAGCTGCTGTGCTCCACCACTTGCCCTGCGTACATGCAGAGCACCTCATCCGCCAGCTCGCTGGAGATGGCGACGTCATGAGTAATGAGGATGAAACTTAGCTGTAAATCCTGCTTAATCTTTTTCAGTGCGTTCATAATATTGGCCTGGGTCAAGACGTCTAGTGCAGATGTCGGCTCATCGAGGATGACAAGGATTGGTTTCGCCACCAGGGCCATGGCGATTATGGCCCGCTGGCGCATCCCGCCCGAGAGTTCAAAGGGATAACGATCCAAGAAAGCCTCCGGGACGCCGACAATCTTGAAAACCTCGCAGGCCCGCTCGAATGCTTCATCTTTATCTGCTTGGCCGTGAATTAAGAGTGGTTCCATCACCTGGTCTCCAATTTTAATGACGGGATTGAGGGAGTTCATCGCCGCCTGGGGAACCATCGACATCTTAGTCCAGCTTATTTGTTTACGGAAATTTTCGTCACTAAGTTTCATGATATCTTGACCCTCTAATAAAACACGGCCCTTGTAGGTGTTGATATTCTGGGGCAAAAGCCTGAGGATAGCTCGGGTAAGCGAAGTCTTGCCGCAACCTGACTCACCGATAATCGCCAGAGACCGAGCGGGGGCCAGTTCGAAGCTTACCCCTTCAACCGCCCTAACTGCGCCGAAGGAGGTGCCGAAGTAGAGGTGGAGATCTTCGACTTTGAGCAGTGGGCCTTTAGCTAGGGTGACATCTTGGAGTTTGTTGGTTACGCTTATTGTGCTACCACCTGTATCTTTAGTCATATGCTCAACCTCCTTATCAAAGTCTTCTCAGTCTTGGGTTGAAAATGCGGTCCAGGGTAAAACCTACCAGGGTGAAGCAGAATCCGATTAAGATGAGGATAATAGTAGGTAGGAGTATCCAGTAGTAATTTCCCATGTAAAGGGCGTCATTTTGCTGGGCGTCAAAAATTATCTTACCCCATGTAGGTAGCACCGGGTCGCCCAGCCCGAGCACCGCCAGCGTTGCTTCCAGAAAAACAAAGCTAGGGATACCGGTAACAAACGTAGGAAGCAGAACGGGAGAGAGACGAGGTAAAAGATACTTAAAGATAATCCGGAAGTTGCCTGCACCGTAGGCCCTAGCGGCCTCAATATAGGAGGCTTCCTTGGCCTGGAGGAACATGGCTCGGTACGTTTTCATCCCCGCTCCGAATATGCTAAGGGCGATTACTGCCCCCAGTATTACCCAGATACTACGGGAGAAATAATGCCCGACCATCACTAGGACGACCAGCAGAGGCAGAATCATGTTTACCTCGGTGAGCCGTTGGAAGATTGCGTCCAATTTGCCGCCGAACCAGGTGCCAATCCCCCCGAGAACAAAAGTGGTGAGGGTGGAGCCGACGGCAGCCAGTACCCCGAATAATAGCCCGATGGGTGCGCCCCAGCGCAGGGCGACGGTAAGATCACGCCGCATGTGGTCAGTACCTGCCCAGCCGTGGATCTGTCCGTAAACCACCAGTTCAGCCGAGTGCAGCTCATTGGTCGACTCAACTTCACCCTGCAGCACTAGCTCGTAATTACCCTGCACGGGCTTACCAGGGTCGCGGCCTAGTCTTTCAGCGAAAAGACCAACGTGGGGAGACGCGTCTCCCAATTCCCTGCGCAATGCTTGATCTTGTGAGATGCGGTAAATATGGGACGCTCGAAATGCCATGTCTTCAGACAAGGTAATCGTTTGTCCATTGGGCCTGCGCATGAAGAGGGAAAATTCTGCTGGCTCATCAGCCTCGGTAAACAGACTGATTTCTTTTGGGAAGGTGTCGTAGAAAAACTCAAAGGGAAAGACTACTTCCACCTGGTTCATCCCGCCGCCAATGGGTTTAACGGACATTTCCTCATCGTTAAGAGTCACTTTGATTGTGCGGGAAAGCTTGTCCTTGCTGAACCAGTCGTACCAGACTGGTTCAGCTCGCCGAGGGTGGTCGTCCCACACGCCCGGCCCAGCCTTCCACAATCTAATCGCCTCACTGTAAGGAAGGGCAATCACCGTGTAGACAGAAAAAATAAGGAAAATTAGTAGGATAACCACCCCTAAAACTGCCGACGGGTAGCGACGTAGTTCCTTTAATGTATTCTTCATTAATTACCACCTCCTGAACCCAGCCGCAC
>DAIOXA010000039.1:1474-10154 GCA_036758185.1 Bacillota bacterium | reverse complement strand
GTAGCATAAAGATGTGGGCATCGTCTTGGGTAAAGGCCCTGACCCGCATCAGACCGTGGAGGGTGCCAGAGCGTTCATGACGATGAACCAGACCCAGTTCGGCGGTTCGCAGGGGCAGGTCCCGGTAAGATCGGTGGTTGGTCAAGTACCAGAGCATGGCCCCAGGGCAGTTCATGGGCTTGAGGGCGAAGGTGGTATCGTCTACTTCAGTGAAATACATGTTTTCGGCATAATTGTCCCAGTGACCCGATTGCTCCCACAAGCGCCGATTGAGGATTTGGGGAGTGCGAATTTCCATATAGCCATCCTTGGCATGCTCTTCCCGCCACAATTTCAAGAGCTCATTCCAAATGATGACACCCTTAGGATGATAAATAGGCATCCCAGGACCGTCTTCGCTAATGGAGAAGATATCCAGTTCTCGGCCCAGCTTGCGGTGATCCCGTTTCTTGGCTTCCTCTAACAGGGCCAGATGTTCTTCCAGCTGACTCTGTTTCACAAAGGAAGTGCCGTACACCCGTTGCAGCATCTTGTTCTTTTCATCGCCGCGCCAATAGGCACCGGCCAGGGAGGTCAGTTTAAAAGCTTTGATCTGGCCGGTCGACTTGATGTGGGGGCCGGCACAAAGATCGACGAAATCCCCCTGGGTATAACAGCTGATCTCGGCATCTTCGGGAAGGTTCTCAATGAGCTCAATCTTGTATTCTTCCGCCAAGTCCCGAAAGAGTTTTAGCGCCTCTTCTCGGCTCATGACCTGACGCTGGAATTCGTGATCCTCCTTTGCCAGCTCATTCATGCGCTGCTCTATTTTGTCTAGATCTGCCAGCGTTAATGGTTCTTTGAGATCAAAATCATAATAGAATCCGTCTTCAATGGCAGGTCCGATGGCCAATTTGGCATCGGGGTACAGTTCCTTCACCGCTTGGGCCATTAGGTGAGCGCTACTATGGCGATAAATATCCTGGGCTTCGGGGCTGTCAAAGGTCAAGAGCTCCAGCTCGGCCTTTTCAGGCATTTTTCGATTAATATCCCACAATTCTCCGTCCACCTTGGCGGTAACCACTTCCTTGGCCAGGCTACGGCTGATGTCCTCCGCAGCCTCCAGGGGTGTTACCGGCTGGGGATATTCCCGCTTGCTTCCATCTTTTAGGATAACCATTGCCATTTTTATTCCTCCTAAAATCAAAAATCATCCTGTCCCATGGGACGGATGATGTGTTCCGCGGTTCCACCCAAGTTGGAGGTTGCCCTCCCCCTCATTTAGGTAATAACGGTCCTCAACCGGCAAGGGTTCGCCCCTGCAGCTCGGGGGTGGTAAGCCAAGACTGCGCCGTAGGAAGCTTGCAGCAAGCGCTCCCCTCTCTGGAACGGCAAGTACAAAGGCTCATGTCCCCTTCAAAGCTTTAGTCGAAATTATACCTGAAAGAATTCCCCCTGTCAAGAAATATAAGCAGTCAGAACAAATACACCACCAAGGCCTGGATCAAGCCAACCATGGCGCCTAGCACGCCACCCATGACCTCAATGAGCTTCAGTTCCCTACCCGAGACTGAATAGACAATTGCCTCCATGTAATCCCAGTCCATACCCTCTAATTTGGCCTCAACCAGGCTAGCTAAATCCAAAGAAGCCAGCATTCTGTCGGCCATGTCTGGGCCGCCGCTGGATAGAATTGCAGAAACTTCCCGAGCAATAGTATTGTCCACCGAGGCCGCGATTCTTTCCCGGAGTCCCCTGGGCAATGGAGAGAGCAACTGATAATTGGAGACGCGGCGACCCGCAACCTCCCCAGCTATCTCTGCCACATTGGCCCGAATTTCCGGAGAGTTCAGGGCACTGGCAATCTGCTCCCGAGAGAGCAATTCGGTAGCTACCACTTCGCCCACGGCCCGGGCCAATTCTTGGCGACGGCGGGGGATTACTCCTTGAATGAGCAGCGGACCTACTTTCAGGGGGCTTCGGGGCCGAAATAAGAATTTAATTGCCAGATAATTTGTCACCCAGCCAATGGCGCCCCCCAAAAGGGGAAACAATAAGTAATAAAACACCGGTGCATCATCCCTTCCCCTAGATATTACACCGGTGGGCTCAAGTTAGCAATTCTTATTTAATTGACAGTGGCTACAGCCCAGACATAATTGAATCCGAACTCCAAAAATATGGTGCAGGGTGGAGATCAGCTCGTCATTGACATCAAAGTCGTTGATATGGATGGTCACTCTTTTGGGCGCTGCCGTCACCAGAGTGCTGACAATGGCATCCGATCCATCTAAGTCTTGGATGCTCTCGCGATGTAAGACTTTATATTCCGGGTCACTGAGGACCATGTAGTTCTCCTGGCGAAACAGGTGCATCTCGGGGAACCGGGGGTGCTGAATGTCTACGAAGTACTTCAGCAGGTTGATAAAATCCTGGTACTCCCTCTCAATTAAAAAGTCGTCGGCGCTTTGATTAATGAAGCCCAATAGCTCCCGCTGGTAATCCTGGAGCCTAAAGCGAATGAACCCCTCGATATTAATTTGGTCCTGGGTCTTTAAAAAATCATCAAGACTCTTTAAAATGCTGTGTCTGCGGCTTTCTCCCGTCAACACCTCTTCCCGGACCATGCGCTCCCTAACCTTGTCGCAAATCAGCTCCCGCTCATCCTCGCCAAAATGAGGATGATGAAGACTGGCCAGTTTATCCAGTAGTATTGGCTCAATTTCACTGACGATGTAATCAGCCAAGACCTGGGCCGCCAGGCGTCGTAAATTCCTTGCCTGACAATTTGTGCCCACCCTACAATCCCAGATGGTAATTGTTCCGGTGCAGGTTTCATGAAATTCTTGAAGCAGGCCGCTGCTGCGCCAAGACTCTATTTGCTGAAGCAGACGCTGACGAAGCGTCTCGGGGTTGGTATTTTCAGTTTCAATACAAATTGCATCCACAACTTTCCCCCCTAACAATTCAGGTCACAATTAGTATATGCAAAGGGGATTGTCTTAATTGAAATCTTGCAAGGGAGTTTTTGACACTAAAATAAAGTAAGTTCTTCCATTTCAAACAGGAAAAGACCTTATCCGCGTAGAATATCTCTTCTTATGTGGGGAGGAGGGATATTATGATAATATTTTCATCTCAGGATAAAATTGGAAGAATTGAACAGGGCAACATGGGCTGGCTAAACAGTCAGTTCCTTGCGTCCTACCAAAGAAATCTCCAAGCAATCCGTGAGCGCACAGCCTGGAAAACCCAGGGGAGCGGCGCACAGTTCATGGGTGTTTACCAGCACCAAAGTAGCAGCCACCGACCTTATCAGGTGGATATTAGCGGATTGACCTTTGCCAACCAAGGCGACATAGTATACTCCATCAGTGTCGACAACGGTTCTGGTATCTTCACCAAGAACCCTCAAGACGATAAGGAATTAGAAGGCCATATCATCCACAAGCATGACACCGAATTCTGCAGCTGATGAAGTTCGATACGCAAGGAAGCATGGCCTGTATTAAGATCAGGAATACTGGCCTTTGACATCGACGACGAAAATAATCTTATCTATTCCAATGGCCAGCATGTGGTAAAAATGCTGACTGATGGCAGTGAAGAAGTGCTTGCCACCATCCCCCTAGTAACCTGCCTCAGGGCACAATAAGCTTAAGAATGCCAAAATCAGGGAGATTCCCCTGATTTTCTACCTACCTAGGCATAGAACCCTTCAAATATTACATTGTCATAGAGTTGTTGTGCCCGGGCATAATCCTGAGGGTTGGTAACCGTCCAAGTTAAGAGCAACAAGCCCTTCGCCCTGACCCTGTGGGCAAACCAACTTGGCAGAGCGCCATATTCATAGGAGATGAAGGCAGGCTTGCTCAGAAAGTTGAGCAGAAGGTTGCGGAGCAGAAACTTCTTCCACCAGACCAGGCTATCCTTCTTAAAATTGCTGGACAGCTGCCCCCTCACTATGCTGGGAGCATGTTTATAAAAGTAGCTCATTACAAAGGGATTGAAGGACTGGACGGCGAACTCCCCTGAATAATTTTTTAACTCATCAATTACTCCCTGTTCCAAAGCGCCCACTGCGCCTTCATTTTTTACCTCAATCAAAAGGGGCGACTTTCCCCCCACCAGGGCCAACAAATCTGCAAAGAGGGGAATACCCTCATTGCTTCCAGAGAGTTTCAACTCCTGCAATTGCTCCCAAGTAAAGTCCCTGACCTTGCCTTCCACTCCCGTCATTCGCTGTAAGGTGTAGTCATGGAAGACCAGGACCTTGCCGTCGGCTGACATCTGTAGGTCCATTTCGATGGCATAACCCTGGTCAACGGCAGCGGCAAAGGCAGCCAGGGAATTTTCGGGAATTCCCGCTTTTTCGTCATGTAAGCCGCGATGAGCGATGGGAACTGAGCGTAGCCAGGCAGTAGCCTCGGTCTGTTGTATCCGGGGGCCTGGATTGATGTAGATTATGGCAAAGAGAGCCAGAGCCAAACCAAGTAATACAAGCGCTATGTAAATCATATTATCCCCCTTTAAGCACAAATCGATCTCAGTCCAGAGCTAGTAGAGATATCTAAGGACGCAGAAAGTGAAGCCGAGGAACTATGGCAGGAATGCCAAAGGGAAGGCAACAGAAAATTGTTACCAAGATTGAACTTACCAGGTGGTCCTGAAATTCGTTATACATTGTCAATTCTCCTCCCCAGGCTTTATCACTAAACTTTTCTATATATGTAGATGAAATCCCTGCATATTTTACACTTCAAAGCAATAAAAAGCCCGATTGGGCTTTGTTAGGCAAATGGTGGGTCCTGCGCGATTTGAACGCGCGACTTCTACCCTGTCAAGGTAGCACTCTCCCGCTGAGTTAAGGACCCCAATGTCGTGACAACCATTATTTTAAAGCTTTATACCGCAATTGTCAAGGCGGATTTCTTGGCTAAATGATAAAGTCCGGCAGAGCCGGATTTTATGTTAGTAAATTATTCTTCCTTTCGTACCGCCAGGCGCATTTGTCCTTCTACCACCTTATCGGCATTGCCATCCACATGGAATTCCACCGTCCATGGGCCGGGGAGGGGATCCTCAACGAGCAGCACCGCAGTGGATTCAGTTAAGCCAAGGGCCAAGGTATATGATTCTCCCTGGGGATCCCGGACAAAGACTGTCGAGCTGCCTAAGGTAAACTCGGCCTCGACAATGAACTCAACTTCGGTAACGCCTCTGTCAACGTCGACGACAATGCAATCGCTGAGGGGCGTCTCCCGATTAAATGTCATTTCCAACAGGCCTTCTCCAGCATCCACAGTACAAGCTGTCAACAGCGCCGCCAGAGCCAGGAGGGCCAGAAATCGCTTAAACATTAAATATGTCTCCCCCTTAAAAGTTGAACAAAAACGATTATACCCTCTGGCGCGGGGAAAAGCAAGCAGCAGAAACATCCCGTAACTCATACCCTACGAACAGAAAAAAGAGCTGGTCCCTTGTCGCGCAAAGATCTTGACCGGAAAAAGCAGGAAATGGCGCCAAATGGGCCGAATATAGTTACAACCTGTCATGTCTTAGATAGTGGAAGGAGAGTAACATGAACAAAAGCGAATTTTCGTATGGCAAGATTTTTGTTCTGGGCTTGGGCTTCGGGGTAATCTCTTTGACCTGGGCGATTTACAATGCCTACGTGCCCTTAATCCTCGAGTCCCTGATGGAAGGTGTCTCTTATCTCAACACCAAGGTCGGCATCATCATGACCCTGGACAACATTGCCGCCATCACCCTGATTCCCCTGATCGGCGCCCTCAGCGATAGGACATGGACCCGGATTGGCCGGAGAATGCCCTTCCTTCTCTTTGGGATGCCCATCGCCGCAATCTTTTTTGCTGCTATCCCCTATGTTGACTTTTCCCTCTGGGTCCTAATTCCCGTCATTGTCGTCATGAACATTGCCATGGCGGCATTCCGGGCCCCCACCATTGCCCTGATGCCAGACCTAACCCCTTCGCCACTTAGAAGCAAGGCCAACGGCATTGTCAACTTCATGGGTGGCTTTGGGTCTATCCTTTTTTATGGGGTATTTACCATGCTTTTTACCCAAGAGAAGGGCAATATCTACACTGACTTCCCCGTGGCCGCAACCATCATGATTGTCGTTCTCCTGATTCTCTTAAAGACCATCCGAGAACCCCGGGGTGAATTTGTCCAGTCAGACAAACAGGATGGCATCTTCACGGGCCTCCTCACTGTCTTCCGGGAAAAGGAAGCCAGCACCAAGCTACTTCTGGGCGCCATCTTCCTCTGGTTCATTGGCTGGAATGGTGTGGAGACATATTTCACCCTCTATGGCACCGAAGTATGGGGTCTGGAGGAGAATGTCGCTGCCCAATACCTCACCTACTTTTCCCTGGCCTTCCTGCTCATGGCCATCCCCAGCGGCTTTATCGCCAGCCGCTTTGGCCGCAAAAAGACAATCCTGGTGGGTCTAACGGGCATGTTCATCATGCTGGCTGTCGCCACCACCGTGGGAATTCCCTGGCCCACAGCTGCCATTCTTCTGGGTTCTGGCGGCATTTTCTGGGCCCTGGTTAACATAAACTCCTTCCCCATGGTAGCCGACATGGCCCCGGCGGCAAGACTGGGCTTGTACACCGGGCTTGTATTACTTCTCTTCTCAGCTGGCGGCGATTCTCGCCCCGCCTGTTTTTGGGTTTGTCATGGACTATACTTCCCGCAAGGCCATGTTCCCCATGGCGGCCGTTGCCTTTGCGCTGGCCTTCCTAATGCTCTTGGGAGTGCGTCGCGGCGAAGCCACCGACCAAAATACCGCATAAGGGAATTTTAAGCTAGTATTACCGCCTTGCAGGCAGATTGGGGATCGCCGCTACAGGTCATTGATAGATTGCGCCGGAAGGCCTGGGAATAGTAGGTCTGGACGACATCCCCGGGGACGGCGAAGCCGATGTTGGCCACGGGGATGGTTCGGCTCTTGTCGGCCCACACTTCCTTGAAGGTAGGCAGCCCCACTAGCTGCCCCAGCTCATCAAAGAGTCCGCCCCCCGAGTTACCGGGGTTGATGGAGGCATCGGTTTGGACATAAGGGCGTTGCTCCACCATCCTCCTGGGATAAGATACTACTCCCCGGGTCACTGTATGACTTATGCCCAAGGGATGGCCCACGGCGAAGACGTCCTGGCCCAGAAAGATTTCCGGGGCAATGTCAACACCGCTAAAACCTTGGGGGGACTCCACCCGGATTATTGCTATATCCTGCTCGTATTCCCCTACCACCACCTGAGCAATTCCCTGCCAGCCCTGAAGGGTACTGACAATTATCTCGGTACATGTCCCGCTACCACTGGAGATGACATGGGCGTTGGTGGCGATATGTCCATAACTATCCAACAATACGCCGGATCCCAAGCTGCTGCAGGCCTGAATGGTAACTACTCGATTGGCCATCATGTGCAAGCGCTGCTGGCGTAAACTGTAGACCCGATTAAGATCCTGGGGACTTTCGACATCCCTCATCAGTGTCAAGTCCATTTCTTTTCGGTATAACTGCCGACAATTTTCCATAATAAAACCTCCTTCCCCAGTGTATGACTGGGGGGAGGTTGGCGTACTAAGTCTCTCTACCTCTTATTACTAGCCAAAGGCGGGAAAAAGTTTCTAGTACTGGGGATTTGTCAGTGCGCCAATTCTCCTCACATTAACTTTTACTTCTAAGGTAATGTGGCTATTGCAATATTCATCGCTCCACTCCTTGCTGCGAAACCATTGGGGATGCTGGATGCGAACAAATTGGCCTAAACCAAAGCAGTCTGTCCCCCAGTCCTGACTTTTCTTGATCATCTCTAGCATGTTGCCCTGGATGTCTATGGCCAAAGCACTCCCGATTTTTTTCATCACCTGCTGCTCTAAAGCGTCCAAAGGCATTTCTACATCAATTACATCGACATCCAGGAACAATTGAATGGCAATACGGGCCCGCCCCCCTTCAATAGAGGGCCTAATCTTAGAAGTGGCCTTCTCCACCAGAAGAGAGATCTCCCGATGGTCACCTTCGAAATAGAGCTGCGATGTAAAGCTGCTTCGCCTGTTTTGACCGGTAATAAGCATGAGCAAGACCCCTTCTTGCTCGGTAAACAGCCCTTGCATCCTGCCCTGGGAATCCAGGGCAGCCAATCCAGAGATCATTAGCCCCCTATTTTCCCCGCTTTCTCCCGTTAGGGATATTACCGGAACCACAGGATCAAGGCCATGGGAGGAATATCTAAACCAATAGCGCGAAGCAGTTATCCTGGGCACATGCCCACTTTCAAAATTTCGCTCCAACAATTCAGTGAGATACTCGGCTACTCGGGCCTCTTCCAAAGGTTCGAGATAGATGACGTCTTGCGCAGTGGCGCCCTCAATTATTACGAGGTAGACGTTGGGATTCATGTCCCGTTGCTGATCCACATCCCGTAGCATCCTGTGCATCAAGCCGCTGCGAGCTGCCTCTTCAGAAAACACTATGGTCCTTACCTGACCCATGACCAATAAGCGTCCCCTCTGCCTCTGCATATTAAAAAGAGTATTGGCAAAAGAATGGCCTTCTGTGGCAATTTTTTTGGTTTTCTCCTTAGCAGTCTCGGAAAAGGTAGGGTTGGTTACCGTAAGGAGAAACATCTCCGGATCTTCGGCATGGTCGATGCCCATGGCCAAGGCT
>DAIOXA010000039.1:0-1464 GCA_036758185.1 Bacillota bacterium | reverse complement strand
ATCATCAAGTCCCAACATCCACTAACCAGAATTAAAGAAAGGGATAGGACAATTAGAACCAATTTCTTCATAATTGCTTCTCCTCCTTACTTTCATCCAGCCCCCGCACCTTGGCCACCACCAATAATAGCATGGTTAGGCCCATTATACCAAACACGCTTCCTCGGGAAAAAAGATCGCTAATGACCACCACAGTAGCCAGATTTTCCGGGAGTACGGAAAATATGTACACCAAGGGCACGCAAACCAGAGCCCAGATGTCGTGGTAGTTGCGCCCAGTCAAGGTCGCCAAGACAAAGGTGCCTGCAAAATACTGGACAGCTATCCCCGCCAATATCTTTGCCGTCCAAAAGAAGAGAACAATGCTGTCCACCCGTTTGAGAAAAGGCAACATACCCACCCGCAGGTAATTCATCAGGGGCCACTGCTGCAATAGGGTCTGTTCCACCCCCAGCACACCATGGGTAAGGGCGACATTCCCGGCATAGAGCAGTGTAATAACCCCCAGGGCCAGTAACGTGACATGCAGGACCTTGTTTCTGTTCCTCATCAAGGGAAAGAACACCAACATCACCTCAAAGCCCAGAAAGGAGAAAGTTGCCTCTTGTCCCCCTTGGACAATTGCCAATAGACCTTCGGCGCCCACGGGTCGCAGATTCAATAGATTAAACTCCCCAATAGGTACTAACCAAAGTAGGAGAACCACCACCGTCATCATGGTTACCAGTTCCATCAGTCGCCCCAAAGTAGTCGCACCCATGCGACTGATGTACACCGTAGGCAACAGAATTGTCAGAATGACTACCGGGGCAGGGGTCCAGATGAGTACCCAGGTCCTAATCAGTTCAACAAAAATTCTCAGGACAATCCCCGCGGCCACGAAGGCATAAAAGGCGTACAAAATTGAAGCGAAGATGCCCAAGGGCCGCCCCAGAATTAAGATGGCAAACTCCGGCAAAGTTTTGGTTGGAAACCTCTTACATAGTAGCCAAATTAGCGTTGCCAAAATGCAAATAATCCCTCCGGCAACAATGACACTGAGCCAGCCATCCCGCCCAGCTACGTCAGCAACGGTTCTGGGTAGCGTAATGATGCCTGCCCCGAGTATTGTGCAGAAGACAACCGAAAACCACTGGAAATTAGTAAGGCTAAATTCCTTAGTCTCTATTTTCATCTTCCTCCACTCCCCGCTGGCGGGTGATATTTTTCTTAGCCAAGACATCTGGTCTCTCCCGCATCCAGCGCCAAGGTTTACGGTAAACAAAGTCTCCCATGGCTGAGATTGTCAGGGGGGCCAGGGGCGTCATGTATGGGACGCCAAAGGACTGCAGGTTGCAGAGGTGGGCGAAAATCACCATCCAGGTGACTACGATGCCAAATCCTCCCAGAAGACCTGCCGCCAGGAGTATGGGAATACGCAGCCAGCGAGCAACCGCAGCTCCCTCATAATTGGGAATGATGGAT
>DAIOXA010000038.1:0-10230 GCA_036758185.1 Bacillota bacterium | reverse complement strand
GCGAAATAGGGGCGCCCCTCCTACCCAGCAGCCCAGCAAAAACAGCAGGTTAATCTATGTTAGTCCGCCCAGTAAAATCAGAACTGACTGCTGACCTTCCGACATCTTTGCCATTTTCCACGCCTCCCTAGTGCTCCAGCGTAAAAAGCTGGAACTCGAGATCTTCCCAGGGGAAATGGCGGCCAGGGCAGGTCTCATTGTGAGGGACAACTTGGTAAAATGGTATCTCGAGCTTCTGCATTAGCTTATATATTTTGGGGATCATTACATCCACATTCTCTACTGCAAAGTGCAGTTCTCCACTGCTTTCCGCCAATTGAGGACAGTCTGGACTGTGCAAGACTATTTTTTGCACGCAAATCCCCCCTCTTGCTTTCACAGTATGCAACGGTGAGGCCCAAAGTGCAAAAAAAGACAGACTACCGAGTCTGTCTTCCAGTGCCATGGGGAGTTATAAGGCACATATTCAACTTCTTACCTTTTCTTGCTAGTTGTTGTCTTTTTTTTCGTTGCCGTCTTCTTCGTCATCGATGGTTTCTTTGCAGTTGAGATCTTCTTGGCGGGAGTCTTTTTCGCGGTAGTCTTTTTCTTGGTAGATTTCGTCTTTGCTGTTGTCTTTTTGGCGGGTTGTTTTTTATTATCGCTACCGAAAAGTGAGCCAATAAGCTCGCCCAGGATCCCACCGGAGCTGCTTTTCTTCTTGCTGCCATCGCCAGCCAGCAATGAGCCGAGGCCTTCTGCAAGGACTTCACTTAGCCCATCGCTGCCAGATTTGCTATCTCCTCCGCCCAATAGTGCGGAACCAAGGATGCTGACCAACCCGCCGACGCCCTTTTTGTCCTCTTCTTCCTTCTGTTGGCCAAGCACAGACAATAATAGGGGGGCTGCTGCTGCGAGGATTGTAGAAGTCTGGCTCGAGGTCAAGCCCGACTCTTTAGCGACGCCAGATTCCACACTTTTTTTATTGTCGCCCAGAATATGCCCTAATATTTTTGCGCCATCCTCCAGGTCGACATTTTTAAGGAAAGCTCCGATATTGCTGGTATCGTCTTTGGCATGGTCGGATAGCGCCTTGGAGAGGGATTCCTCTCCTGACTTTGTAGAGGCGTTCTTTTGCATGTTCCCGACAAGGGTCGGTAGCGCACTGACAAGGGCTTGCTTTACTTGATCCTTATCTGCGCCAGAAGACTTGCTAAGGGTATTAATGCTGCTGTTCCCAAGCAAGGTATCTGTAAGCACTTTAGCCAGATCCATTCTGTTTCCTCCTGTTCTTTCCCCGGATAGACTTTGTAAGTAAACACCTCCCGTTACATAACAGGAGGCACTAGTTTACTTAATCATAGACCGGGTCTAGTTCCCCTGTGCGCAGTAATAGCAGGGATCATGACGGTTTGCTTCAACGGCTTCCTCTATAGAGCCATAAAAAATTGTGGCAGACCTCGTTATGGTATGGCAATCTTTATCCAGGTGATAAACACGGCCCCACCGGGTCCAATATACAGTGTCGTCGCCAATCTCTGCCTGGAGTTCACTGAGGGTCTCTGCAGACACTGGATTCCAATCGTAGGCCACTGCCCCTGCCACGACCAACGCGATAGCAGCAATGACAGTAACAATTTTCTTGGTCTTTTCATCCAGTTCCTTGTTCTTAAGAAGAATGACGATTAGCGGAAGGAAAGCTATGACCGCAGCAATAACACCCATGTTGTTCCACAAAAAAAACTTAAGCTTGTTCTTTTGCGAGGCCGGGTCAATGCGGTTGGCCTTTTTCCAGAGAAGAGCACCGATGATTACACAGACAAGGTCGAGGCCTATTCCTCCAATGAGAACATACATCATGTCGAACTCAATAAAGAGTATTCCATTGAGAAGTGCGATTACAGCGACCTCTATAGCAATGGCGACCAACCACAGTATAACTGCGCCGATACGCCTTCCGGTAGCCCTGCCCTTGGGAGTCTTGCCTTCGGTAGACGGTTTGCTGGCAGAAACGAATTTGCGCTCCTTCGGAGTTTTAGTACTTGCCATTTCTCACATCTCCCCCTTTATGTATTATTATCTAATAATAGCATAACATTATTTTCTTTACAATTACCTTCCCTCCCAATTAATCTGAATGGGCTTTTCATTATAGTCCTCATCAAACTGAATCAGGCTGGCAAAGTCGTGGAGAAAGCTGCGACGTTCCTCATCAGATAGATCAAGGAACTGCTTGAAGTTTTCCAGGCTCATCCGCCCTGCCGAAAATAAAAGCTCTGTATAGGTCTTGGGATCAATGCCGTATTCACGCTCCCACTGCGCCAATTTTTTGTATCCGTAATAGTAGGTTGTAAAGTAACCCAACATGTTTTCCTGAGCCCTGACCTGCCCCCGGGCAGTGTCCCGGTCAAAATCCATCTCGTCCATATAGAGCTGAACGACATCTCGGATCGGCCTGCCGAAATAGCGCAGCATCAGGTCTGCCTTGATGCGAACCGCCGTGTGATGACGACGATAGGCTACAAACAGGGGGTAAAAGGGGTCCTCGGCAAAGACGAACTCAAAGAGTTCCTCTGACCGATGAGGCGTTCCCTCGGTAATCGGGGTGTGTTTGGCCCCGCGTTTAAGGGTTTCGGGGATGGGATCTAGGGTTGTGCGGACAAACTGAACATGGTGACCAGGGTAGGCTTCGTGGACGGTATTCATCTTGATCCACCCGTCGGTAACCGCCTTATAATTATAGTTATTGAGGAACATGTTGCCCAGCAGCGGCCTCCGGCGGGAGCAGCCACCGCCGTAACCTCCCCAAGGGTAGGAATCCTTGATAACCTCGGGGACCGTGGTCACCCGGCAGTCCTCATCGGGCAGCCGGACATAATCCTTGGCTGCGGCCTGGGTGCGCTGGATATAGCTGCGGCCCCGGGCCATCATCTCCTCAGGGGTGTCGGCCGGACCAGCATATTTGAGCAAAATGGCATTGACCTGGCCCATAGTGCCCTTGGGGTCTGAGATGTCCAACTTCTGCGCAATGGCGAAGACGGCGGCCCGTGTCTTGTCGATTTCAGCCTCATGCCAATCCAACAGTTCTTGCAAAATAACGCCGTGCTCATTAAGCAAGCGGTCGGCATAGACCTGGGGATCAACTTTGAGGATGCTATCATCGCTTGTATCGCTGGAAATGTCGGCGGTCTCAAGCAGAGCCTCTAACTGCCCTTGCATAACCCTGCATTGGTCGGCAAATGCCTGCAACCGTGCCCCCAACTCGGCCTGCCGTATAGGGGTAATGCCGGAAAAATGCTGGGCTACCTTTTGGGCATAGTCGGTAAAGGTGGCAGAGTAGTTCTTGTACACGGCCTGGGCTTCCAGCAGGTTATCGGCAGACACCGTGTCCAGCCATTGAGAAATGGCATCGAACATCGCCTGGCTGTGGCCCAGTCTGGCAATGGCCTTTTCGGATCGTATGTCCTCGGGACGCGAATCCTTATCTGGGTTGCAGAGGTTCTCATACCACCACATAAACCCCCTTATCGAAGCGGCAGGGCGGGTAAACTTATCCCGCAGTTTGGCGCCCAATGCCTGCAAGAAATCGTGCATGTGGGCCTGTACCAGTGCGAAGGCGCCATCGGGGGCAGGTAACTCTGTGCAGCGCGCAACCAGAGCTTTTAGCCGACCCTCGACCTGGGGCTGGGCGCCGAGCCGAGGGATGAACAGATCAGTGCCACTCTCACCGCCATTGTTGACCATGTCATCAAATCGGGCGATATCAGCATCTAGTGTGCGGTAGGCATGAATAAGGCTTTTGTTCCGCATAATTAGCGAACCCCCTTTTACATTTTGGAAATATCCTTAAATATGTGTTGGTACCGTACTACCCACACTTAGGCCTAAGCCTTTGAAGTGGGGGCTTCTTAGCTCTAACGAGCCAAGAATTTCTGCAAAGGAAGGTTGGTAATTAATTTTCTAGCTCGTGTTTTACCGGAAACACTCCCCAGGGACTTGGGCGGTCCAACTGGGGGAAACTTTAAGGGTCAGTTTCATTTTCTTACCCCCTCCCAGATATATTTTACCATAAATTAGACGTAGGGGAACAACTGTTTTGCTAATTAAGTCCGTCAGGTCATTCATCTCCCCCCTAAGAGGAGGGAGTCTTCTACTCTGTTCGCGATAAACATTCACCTTTTTCTTGGGTATTAAAATAAGGCGCCCTTCCCATTAAGACGTAGGGCAGCCTTGGATTTTATTACTCCTTGGGAGTGGCCTTATTTAGCTTTGACTTGAGATTTTTTCACTTCATATCCCAGGGCAGTAATGGCCTTTTCCACGTCTTCCACCGACAGCTTTTCTGAATCAAAGTCAAGCTTTAACTTACTTGAGTTAAACATTACCTTAACGCTTTCTTTGTCCACGCCGTCCAAACCCTTGGTTGCATTTTCAATCTTTTGAATACAAGAGGGACAGGTCAAGGTCTCCAACTGAATTGTAGCTTTATGCATGCTCACTTCTCCTTTATTCTTTTTTACGAAAATCCCCCTTGGGGTAATTTTCATCCTTACCTGTGAGGTGAAGGACTCATAAAGTTTAATTGTATTATATACTATGCCCTTAGCCTGTAGCGCAAAAGTCTCATGCCATTTAATATTACTACCAAGATGCTACCTTCGTGGACTAACATGCCTATGGACATATTCATCCATTCGCTGAAGAATACACTGGCCAGCAGGAACAGGACAACACCTACAGCGATAAAAATGTTTTGGCGCATATTCCTGGCCGTTGCCTTTGTTAATCCCAGGGCATGGGGCAGGCGACTGAAGTCTGAATTCATTAAGACGACATCTGACGTTTCAATGGCCACGTCTGTGCCGCTGCCCATGGCAATACCGATTTGGGACAGGGCCAAGGAAGGACTATCATTGACACCATCTCCAACGAAGGCGACGATTTGACCTTTAGCTTGCAGCTCTTTGATATGAGCAGATTTATCCTCCGGCAACATGTGTCCATGGGCCTCGGTCAATCCCAGTTCTTGAGCCACCAAATCCACTGTTCCCTGGTTATCCCCGGAAAGGACTACTAGATTCTTTACACCTAATTTCTTTAGTCTTTGCAGATCTTGCTTTACACCTGGGCGAATTTGATCGCGAATGCCCACGAGAATCTTCAGTTCACCATCGACAGATGTCAACACGAGAGAGTTTCCGTTTTTCTCGAATTCAGCGATATCTTCCCGGGCCTTTTTATCCAGCGGAACACTTTCTTGTTCCATCAGGGCAACATTGCCTACTGCCACTCTATGCCCATCTACATGGGCGACAATGCCACCGCCTTTTACAACGTCTGTTTTCTCAACAGCATATGCCTTAGTATTTCCAATATGATTCACAACAGCTTTAGCTAAGGGATGGTCCGATTCATTTTCGACAGCTACCAGGTAAGCCAGCGCCTCATCGATATTTTCCCCGTAGAACTCTTTTTCAGCAACTTTGGGATTTCCTATTGTCAATGTGCCTGTCTTGTCGAATACGATTGTACTGACTCTACTAAAATCATTGATGACTTCACTGCCCTTTAAGAGAACACCATGGCGCGCTCCATTGCCAATGCCAGCGACGTTTGACACAGGTACGCCGATAACCAAGGCGCCGGGGCATCCCAATACCAATATGGTAATGGCTAGTTCAATGTCCCGGGAAATTAACCAGACAATAATAGAGAGGCCTAGCACAGAGGGAGTGTAGTATTTCGCGAACCTATCAATAAAGCGTTCAGCTTCAGATTTGGAATCCTGCGCCTCCTCGACCAGTTCAATGATTCTACCAAAAGTAGTATCTTCTCCTACGCGGTCGGCGACAATTTGCAGTGTTCCATTTTCCAGAATCGTTCCGGCATACACTCCGGAATCTTGCTTTTTACTGACTGGCACAGATTCGCCAGTAATACTAGCTTCATTGATATGCCCTTCCCCTGACAGCACTGTGCCGTCAACGGGTACTTTCGCACCGGTCTTTACCAGCAAGATGTCCCCAATGTCTACATCATCTACTTCTACTTCTTCAAACTCGCCATTTTCCATCTGCTTTAAAGCGCTTTCCGGCGCCATTTCAGTCAATTCTTTAATGGCAGACCGGGTTTTATCCAGTGTGCGCTGCTCCAGAAAACCGCCGAATAAGAATAAGAATGTGACGATAGCGGATTCTTCGAGATTATTAATGAGTAAAGCGCCGATAACCGCAATGGTTACTAGAACATCGATACTGACCACTTTAACTCTTAAGGCCTGATAAGCTTGGATGGCGATGGGCGCCACACCTAAGACTGAAGCAATGGCCAAGGACCAAACAGCGATACCTTCATTTTTAAACCCCAGCTCACTGACAAACCCTGTGATGATTAATATCGCACTGATCAGCGTTATATGGTTTTTTTTACTTAATATGAACCTCTGCATATTGAGACCCCTCCTTCCTTCACCGCCTACACAGTATTCGCATAAGAATGATATGCCTTATCCAGTGCAGCTAACATATTGTAGACAGCGGCATAGCTTTCGCAAACATCGCCGGGAACTGTATAATTCCCTGTCACTGCACGCAAGTCGGCGAATTCTACGTCAAGTTCAGGCTTCCTTGATCCTGTGCTTTCAATTTTTCCACTGATGGCATCAAATAATGTCCGGACTTCGTGAAACTCCGGGTGAGTACCTCCATGAACTCGTTGCACAATGGGCACATACTGCCTCAACATCTTTAGATACTTTTCCTTTACCTCGCTAAATGTCAATTTGTTAGTCATTATTATTTCTCCCTTCCTTTCATCTAATCAAATTGTAATCCTTACTGCTTGCCACTAACATGATAAAAATCAATTTATGCAAAAAAACACCGACTGATTCTAGTCGGTGTGATTCTCGGTCTCATAGCGTCTTTCTCAAGTTTCTATTCGGCCTTGTTCCTTTTCGATCAACGTCGGCGCAATCTTCAGTACGGCAATTCGCCTTTCAAGGAGAGTCTATTGTGACTTGCCTAGTTTATAGTCATCTATCTTCTCACGTGGACAGCAAGGCACGGTGCGCTTGGCCTAACTCTTCGGATGTAAACATATTAACCCCACACAAGTGGGCATTTCAACCCATTCTAAGATTCTGCTATATCATTTACAATTTTATTTACTGCTTCCCAAACATTTTCTGCAATATAATATGCCTCGTAATCTTCCCATGTGTAGCGATATTCATGCAAACTCCCTTTCCCGACACCTGTTAAAACAAGAATGCCTTTCGCCCCAATATTTTTCGCTAAAAGCATATCAGACGCACCCATATCACCGATGACATATGAGTTATGTAAGTCAATGTCAAAAACACTACGGGCTTCGTCAACCATTCCTATTAAAGGCTTCTTACATTTACAATTGTCGCTATTTGTGTGCGGACAGCATGCGACGCAAATAATGCAGTTATTTTCATACCAGTCACCCCTCAAATAATAAAACTACAACATCAGACATGGATTATTTCAGTGCTTTTCGTACAACTACTTTGCTTTCTCGTTCGGCATACTTGGAAAATCCGCATCTTACAAACATCTCCAATGGTCCCCTGAAATCATGGTCTGAGTTAATGAATTCCTTATTGACATAGGCCTCGACAAAATCAAAACCATCGTCGGCTGCGTCTTTACATACACGCTCCAACAATAGCGTAGCTATGCCCTTTCTTTGCATCTCTGGTGCAATCACAAAGCAAAATACGGATTTTACCCTTATTTCCGCAGAGTATTCCTCTATAGGCCAATACGAACGAAGATAGCTAACACAGAGCTGGCAATCCGCGTTGGCGTTACACCATCCCACGATTTCGTCTCCGCGATAAGCAAGGTAGCCCTGTAGACTACCAGCTCTAACAAACTCAATGGCGCGCTCTCTTCTCTCCTCCCGTGTAGGGAACCAATGGTTCCCATTGTCATAGGAATCATCGCCACGCCAAGTCACACAATAGCATTTGTGTTCATCTATGTTGACGTCGTGGGGTGTTACATCAAAAAAATGCACATAATCCTCTGCAAGGTCAGGTGTCAATCTGCGAATTTCTATTCCCATGCGTAACTCCAATTCCCATTCCATGTTGCCAACTGTAAACGGAGCACCTTCGTATTTTGTGTAACCTATGTTTATAAAGCCGTTATCCTCATACCATTTTCTTAGACGCTTATTTTCATCAATCATACCCAAGGCAACTTTGCTTGCACCTAATTCTGTAGCGGTTTGCTTACAAAAATCAAGTAACTCTTTACCATACCCACTTTGTCTGTACTCGGGAAGGACAATAATATCATCCAGCTTACATACCCCGTCAGCACGCATTCTCATGTTTAAAAAACCAACGAGTTTATCTTTGCAGTAGTAACCGAACATTAATGCCCCATTTTCAAACTCCGTCAGCAACTTTTCATAGGGCAAGCTAGCCCGACCTCTGTCAGGACAATTTTCTTCCGTCAAGCCAAACTCAATCGCAACAGTTTCATAACCTCGGTGAAATATTGTAAGGCAGTTGATCAAGTCATCTTTACCAATAGGCTTTATCATATCGTACCTTCCCCAATTCCCTTTCCCCTTTCAGACTAATATCTTCAACGATTTGATCCAAAATCCGCCCCCGATCAGTAGACGTATCATAAATTGTAAATCCGTATTTCACTAAGTGATCAGTCATGGATCGACTGAATGAAATGGCATCTTCACAAACCTCTCTTAGCTCATCATCATCTAAACCATATGTCCAATCAGCTTCCGTATCGTACTTCCTGAAATCGTTGAAAAACTCATCAACGGTTTTCTTGTTTTGCACCAACCCTATAAGCAAGAACCTATCTTTCAACTCTTCTATCCCATACGTTCTTAGGATAGGCAATATCCTCTCGAAATTAAAATACCCGCCTTCCAAGACAAACCTATTTCCCTCTACAGCGTTTAGCCCATTTGCATCGTCATGACAGGAAGAAAATGCACCAAGAAAATGACCAAGGAACGGCGCTATATTGTCTGTGGTCTTCTCTCTGTTCCAATTTAATCTGATATCTAACTGCGGATATGCCTTTTGAAACGTGGCGACAAGTTTGTCGACACTGATGACAAAGTAATTTAGCTCTTCGTTTATTTTTCTTGCTAATGTTGATTTACCAGCTCTAGAAGGACCTGCAATTATTATGTTTTTCAATAATCAGCATCTCCCAAGTTTAAGATTGCGGGCAAAGCCCCAAGTGGACAGCGGGTTTGAGAAAATGCACCGCTCCCGATTTTAGGGCAGTGCATCTTTTAACATCATATCTTGCATACCCTTTATTCTAACCGTTCCTGATGTATGCTTGCCACCGTTCATAGACTTCCGTCAATGGCTCGTCGAGGAAGGATAACGCCTTATCTTTTATCTCACCAGGCACTCCATAGGTGGCTTCCGCGATGCTTCCGGTGATTGCTGCAAGGGTGTCGCTGTCGCCTCCAAGGGAGATAGCGTTTCGGATTGCGTCTTCAAAGTCCGTACTTTCAAGGAAAGCAATAATCGCCTGGGGTACCGTATCCTGACAGCTTTCATTAAAGCGATAAGTAGGACGAATTTCATCCAGAGTTTTACTTAGGTCGTAACCATGTTCCCGCTCTATATGCTCTTTGATTTGTACTTTGTATTGTTCGAGGGTTAATCCCTCATTGATGGGATTGCCCATATCATCGCAATAACCACCGGTATAAAGACGGCACATAAATATTGCGTCCGTCACGACCAAGGCACCCTTTATTCCTTCGGGATGGTTGTGGGTCACTTCGGCAGACAGTCTTGCTTTGGCCCTGGCGTTAGCTGGCCACATCCCTGTTCGAGCACAGAACCCACAATCCATCAACCACGCACAAGGCGAGACCCTCATGGCCGAACCGTTGCCCCAAGAGTTGTAAGGCTTACGGTCATTAGAGTGTATCCAACTACCGAATCGGCCGCCGTACCCGGAATCTGGGTAGCGTCGTCCCCACTTCTTATATGCGTCGATGAAATTGTCGGCTTCACCACCGTTCATTAGAGCGTCTGCTGTAGCGATGGTCATCACTGTGTCATCTGTAAAAAAACAGTCGTCACGAAACAAGGGGAAGTCTTTTGTTTTGATGTTATGCCACTCATAGACCGAGCCGATGATATCACCTATAATCGCACCGAGCATTATTTCCACCTCCTCGCCGGACGATCATTGATCTGGTCAAGCCTAA
>DAIOXA010000037.1:8103-10258 GCA_036758185.1 Bacillota bacterium | reverse complement strand
ATATCAACTACTTGTCTGTCTAAAACGCAATAAATTATGGCTGGTCTTTATTGTATCGGGGATGTTGGTGGCTGTCGTACTAGGGCGAATGGAGATTATGACCCAGGTTATCTTGGACGCCGCTGGGCGCGGGTTCAATCTGTCTCTGGGGCTGGTGGCCATCCTCACATTTTGGTTGGGGATCATGAAAATAATCGAGCGCTCCGGCCTGATGCATATGCTGGTGCGGGCGCTGAAGCCTGTGGCCAAATTTCTCTTCCCCTCGGTGCCCCTGGAACATCCCGCCATGAGCTCAATTCTCATGACCATGAGCGCCGACCTCTTGGGTATGGGCAGCGCCGCTACCCCCATCGGGCTTCAGGCCATGAAGCATTTACAGGACCTAAATCCCGATAAGGAAACGGCTTCACCAGCGATGTGTACTTTTTTGGCCTTAAACACCTCCAGCATCACCATGGTTCCGACAACGGTAATCGCCCTCCGGGCAGCCTCAGGGTCCCTGGAACCCACCATGATTGTGCCTACAGCACTGTTGGCAACTTGTTGTTCCACTGGGGTAGCGGTGGGGCTTGATCGCCTCTTCCGCTACCTAAACGCCAGGAAGCATGACAGATGATCGACGTATTCAGCGCAGTCTCGGCCTGGGCGATTCCTGTCCTAGTCAGTGGGGTGATAATCTATGCAGCTGTCAAAAAAATCCCCGTCTTTGACACCTTTGTGGAGGGGGGAAAAGAGGGGTTTGCCATAGCCGTCAGTCTGATTCCATACATGGTGGGCATGCTGGTGGCTTTAGGGGTCTTCCGGGAGTCTGGCGCCTTCGACCTCTTCGTTTCTTCAATTAGTCCCGTTACTGACCTTTTTGGCATTCCCGGGGAAGTTGTCCCCCTGGCCATCATGCGCCCAATATCGGGGAATGGAGCATTGGCAATTTCAGCAGAAATAATGCAACGTTTTGGCCCCGATTCCCTCATCGGCCTCATCGCCTCTACAATGCAAGGAAGTACTGACACTACCTTCTACATCCTCACTGTCTATTTTGGGGCAGTGGGGATAAAGAAAATCCGATATTCCATGACGGTGGGTCTGCTGGCAGATATAGCTGGCTTTGTGGCAGCAATGCTGATCTGCAAACTGGTATTTGGTTAGGCATCCCAGGGATGCCTATTATTTTTTGTCTTGGAAACGCTAAGTACCGAGGTGATAAATTTGAGCGATCCCTATGCCAGGGGAATGTTTTCGGAAAACCCCTATGCCCAAAAAACAGAGGTTGTGGGAGAATTGGTGGCGCTATTGCGGGGGAAATACCCTGATCGGGGTTTACAGCTCATCAAGCCCATTTCTCGGGCTTTACGAGCTGGTGAGGTCCATGAGCTGATCGTAACGGCAGAAGAGGCAAAGCCCGGAAGTACAGTGGGGTCAATTGCCTATATCGGCTTTTTTTCGGTCCAGCAGCCCGGGGTCATTGTGGTGGGAGATGAGTTAAGGGTTGGGGCCAAGGTCATAGGGCAGCTGGTCGGCTTTGACGAAACCCACATGCCCAATCACTTAAACATCGTCATCAATGGTCAAGGGATGGATGGAGAAGAGAGGGGGTTGGCCCTGAGGGATAAAGCCGTCTTTAGGCAGGGGTGAATATTAAGTACAGGCAAGAAAGATACTATTTTCAGGTGTAAAACCACATTACTATAGGAGGATGAGTATGAGCCACAAATACAGGTATCAGATGTATAAACACTTGCAGGCCAACACTCCCAATATCTTTGCCGACGCCAAGAAGGCGGCCGACGATATCGGCATTCCCCCGGATCTCAGGGGTAAATTCGGCCTCACCGGCGCCATTTCCGGCTGTCCTGCGCCTCTGCGCAGGGAAATTAGGGAATATCTTGACAAGGGCGTCAAGGAAGTGATACCCCTGGCCACCCTGGTAGAGCAAATTCGCGAGCTGGTCAAGAGTGTCTATGGCGACGAGTATGATGCCTGTCCCTTGAGTACCTGCGAAGCAGGGTTGTGGGTGAGCTTCGATACCCTCTTTACCCCTCCCAATACTGGGCGAGGTGACAATTATAGAGCACGGTACATTGCCCCTTTGGAAAAACACATGCACCACCAGGCTGGATATGGACGTCCCTTCCCTGGCAAGTACAAGGACTTCCTT
>DAIOXA010000037.1:0-8055 GCA_036758185.1 Bacillota bacterium | reverse complement strand
CGGGGAACTGGGCTTTTATGGAAAGCGCCAAAACAATACCGACGTAATCATTGTCCCCTTGGAGGGCGCTCGCTACGATGTGCACGGCATCAAGTTCTGGCCCGTTCCCATGCTGACAGAAGTTGACCCCGATGCCTCCATTGAGAGAATCGCCATGGTGGCAGAACGCCATGCCCTATACCTAACGGGGATTACCTCCTTGGCCTACGAGACTCCGGGTTACGGCTATGCAGCCCAGGACGAAGAAGGAACTCCCCTGATGCAGAAGTACCTGGCTGAACTGGCCGATGAATTTGACATCCCCTATGTACAGGATAACGCTTGGGGGCTGCCCTTTGTCGGCAGTAATCCCCGCAAGACTGGTGCAGATGTCATTGTCTACAGTATGGATAAGGCAACCGGGTCTCCCACCAGCGGCTTGATCATCGGTCGGGATGACCTTATGGTTTCTATCCGCAGGGCTCTAGGTATGCACGGGGACCGTTGGGGAACGACAGCATCCTATGGCAAGGCAGCTTATGTAGCTTTTGACCCTGGAAAAGAGGCAATGCTGGGCCAAATTGCAGCCCTAACTGCCCTACGCGACCACCCCGAGACTATTACCAAGCCGGTGGATGACCTGTATGAAGTGGTCAAGTCAGAATTTGACAATATTCACCCCACCTTGGCCAAGGGCATCCTTATCTCCAAGTCGTACAACTCTACGGCTGTCGAAATCAACTACGAAGGTACCTGGGCAAATGGCCAGATGGGCATGCCCATCTTCTCCATTGAGGACATGTATGGCGGTTCCCACCTCCTTCAAGTTGGCCTTTCCCAGATGGGCGTCATTCCCACCGTCATGTATGATGGCAATATCTATATTTCCACCGGCCTTGGCACCACCGATGATGACGGCGCCCTCCTGGAAGACCGCGCCCGTATGGGTGTTCATGCCATTGTGCGCCTGATGGAAATCATTGCCGACTATGCTGGGATAATCTAGGAGGTTTTCAGAGTGACCATAAGAGTTGGCGTAGTTGGCGGCGGTTGGGCGGGTACCGCCGCCGCCATTGCCGCCGCCAAGTTAGGGGCGGAAGTTGAACTGTGTGAGCGCACCGATATGCTGCTGGGCACCGGCCTGGTGGGCGGGATCATGCGCAATAACGGGCGCTGGACGGCGGCAGAAGAAGCAATTGCCATGGGTGGAGGCGACTTGTTTAAGCTGTCGGATAAGGTATCCCGGCATAGCAATATAGATTTTCCGGGGCATAAGCATGCGTCTCTTTACGATGTGTCTAAAATCGAGCCGGCTGTGCGGCGTTTACTGGAAGACTATGATGTAACAATGCATTTCATAAATCGGGGCAAGGATGTAGAGATGTCCAATGGCAAAATTACCAAACTAATAATGGACGATGGCAGTATGGATGCCGATGCCTTTGTGGATGCAACGGGTTCTGCCGGCGGCATGGCTAACTGCACCAAGTACGGCAATGGCTGCGTCATGTGCGCCTACCGTTGCCCCACCTTTGGCTCCAGGGTTTCCATCACCGGCAAGAGTGGGGTCAAGGAAAAGATGGGCAAAAAAGCCGACGGCACCATTGGCGCCATGAGCGGCTCCTGCAAGCTGCACAAAGATTCCTTGGCCCAGGATATCGTGGATAAATTAGACTCCACCGGGGTGGCGGTTATTCCCATACCGCCGGAGCTGCGCAAAGAAGGGGCCTTGGCCATGAAGGCATGTCAGCAATATGCCCTTCGGGAGTTTGCTGAAAATATCATCCTCTTGGATACCGGCCATGCCAAGCTGATGAGTCCCTTCTATCCCATCGACATCCTGCGTAAGATCCCTGGCTTTGAGGACGCGAGATTCGAAGACCCCTATGCCGGCGGTGTCGGAAACTCCATGCGCTACCTGGCCCTATCGCCCAGGACAAACACAATGCAGGTGGAAGGCGTTGAAAACCTCTTCTGCTGTGGTGAAAAGTCGGGCCTGCTGGTGGGGCATACCGAGGCCATTATCACTGGAACTTTAGCAGGACATAATGCCGTGCGCTATGCCATGGGCAAGGAATTGGTGGAGGTGCCCCGGGAGTTGGCCATTGGTGAGGCCATAGCTTGGGTGAAGGAGCAAATGGAAACAGAAGAGGGCATGACCAAGAAATACACCTTCTCTGGGGCGGTAATGCTCAAACACCTAGAGGAGAAGGGAATGTACATCACCGACAAGGCCGAAGTAGCCAATCGAGTCCGCCAGGCGGGGATGGAAAATATATTTGCTCAAAACCCCTAATCTGATCTACTTGGAGGAGAGTAGATGGATGTCGTAATTACCTTCAATCACTGGATCTTTATAGTAGTATTGCTGGTTGTGATTCTGACCATGGTGCTCAAGAGGGATGTGGCCTTGCCGAGTACTATCGGGATATTTCTCCTGGGCGCGTCCTATCACTGGTCGATAATGGCAGGGATTATGACGGTATTTAACGCTTTGCTTACTGCCGGGACCGAGCTCTTTGACATCATGCAGGTCATTGCCTTGATGGCCTGAGTTCCTCTTCGAATTCGGTAGCTATATTGCCGATCGGCTGCCCCTCAACGCCTTTGCCCTGGCCTCTGGCAATATGTTCATCGGCATTCTGACGGGGTTGGACGGTTCGGGATTTAGCGGTCTGCCCCTGACGGGCAGTCTGGCTCAAGCCCTGGGTGGTCCCACCGGAGTCAATGTCGAGGCCTGGCTGCCGTGGGGCAGATGGGTGGCCTGGTGGCAACGGCTGGGGTGACGGGGGTTAACGCCATAGAGTTGGCCAGAAGAAACTTTATCCCGGTGATGATAGGCTTGATTGCCTCGACCCTAGTAGCAGTATTCCTGTACATGTAGAAATGCCCCTCCATATGCTATAATATGGGATGCAAAGGGGGATGAGAAATGAACAGAAGTGTACTAATTATGGCGATCATCCGGATGTTATTTGGGATAATCAGTTTTACCGGGGGCTATTTGATCTACCGGTATAACGACTTGCAGCAGGCAGTGCGAATCCATTCTATCGTTGGTAGTATTGGTCCCTTTGTTCTCTTACTGGGCAGTGCCATTGGCATTGCCGGGCTGGCCACTCAAGTGGATGTAAAGAAGATAGTCTTGGTGGTAGCCGGCGTAATTCTAATGCTGCTAGGAACTCGCTGAGGTACTACTGTACTCACCCCAGAAGCCCGGGACCATAGATTTTCGCCACTTAAAAACCGCCTAAGTCAAGGCGGTTAATTTTTTATGCTTTCAACTATATCCCCAGGCGAACTCGTTTTACTTGAAATTGTGCATCATGATATCTACATCAGCCTCAACCATTCCTCCGGCATACATAGTTCTAGACCCAGGGGATCCCTGAGATCCCTTCCGCGCGATTTTTTCTAAAATATTTATTTCCTGAAGCAGGGATTTGAGAACCAATGTCGAAATGAGATAATAGCTGCTCATCATTGATGAGGAGGTGAGGAGGTCGGATCCCTATCGCAATCAGATGTTTAAGGCAGATCCCTATTATGCCAAGACGGTGTTGGCGGGAACCTTGGTCGTCGTCTTGGACGGTCAATATCCAGAACGAGGGCTAAAGCTCATACCCCAGCCTTCTAGGGCTATCTGCCGCAGCCAGGTCCATGAACTCATCGTTACCGACCAGGAGGCCGGACCGGGGAGCACTGTCAACCCTATTGCCTACCTGGGGTTTATCGAGTTTACTCAGGGTGGCGTCATGGTTGCCGGAGACCGGGTTGTGGTCAACGGCGAGGAAATAGGAGTCATCTGTGGTTTTGATGAAACCCATATGCCCAACCACCTAAACATCGTCCTGCGGGGAGATCGGGTTTCTGGTCGTGTCCGTAATCTGGCCTTGGAGCAGCGAGTAGAATTCATTAAGCCGACAGATTAGCTTGTACTAATCTGATCGAGAAAAGAGAAGGAGAGTGTTTTAATGAAGTTCAAGATGTACAAGAAGTTGCAGGCAAACATACCCAACATCTATGCCGAAGCAAAGAAAGCAGCCGATGAAATCGGTATCCCCCAGGAACTGCGGGGCAAGTTCGGTCTGACCGGCGCCATTTCCGGCTGTCCTGCTCCACTGCGTAAAGACGTTCAGGATGCCATCCAAAAGGGCACTTCCGAAGTTGTTCCCCTTGCATCCCTGGTGGATCAAATCCGCGAATTGGTCAAAGCTGTTTATGGGGATCAGTATGATGCCGCTCCTGTAAACACCTGTGAAGCTGGGCTGTGGGTGAGCTTTGACTCCCTCTTTACCCCTCCCAACCTTGGCCGCGGTGATAACTATCGTGCCCGCTATATCGCTCCCTTTGAAAAGCACATGCATCATCAGGCCGGTTACGGACGCCCCTTCCCCCCGCGTTTTAAGGATTTCCTGGCAGACAGGGGCTCCAGTGCCGGAGAACTAGGCTTCTACGGTAAGCGCCAAAACAATACCGATGTAGTCATCGTTCCCATGGAAGGCGCCGAATACCCTGTCCACGGCATTAAGTTTTGGCCAGTACCCCTTCTCACCAAGGTAAATGTCCAGAAGACCCTGGAAAAAGTGGCAAAAGTTGCCGAGCGCCATGCAAGCACCTTAACCGGTATTACTTCTCTAGGTTATGAGTCGCCTGGTTATGGCTATGCCGAGAAGGACGCCAACGGTGTTCCCCTTCTGCAAAAGGGTTACGCTGCCATTGCCAAAGAGTATGACATCCCCTATGTCATTGATAACGCATGGGGCCTGCCCTTTGTTGGCACTGATATCACTAAGAATGGCGCCGATGTCTATGTCTACAGCATGGACAAGGCCACTGGCTCAGCTACCAGCGGTCTGATCATCGGTAAAGAAGATGTCATGGTGCCCATCCGTCGGGCCATGGGTATGCACGGCGACCGCTGGGGTACCACTGCTTCCTACGGCAAGGCTGCATATGTTACCCAAGATCCTGGCAAAGAAGCCCTTCTCGGTCAGATCGCTGCCCTTACCGTCCTTAAGGATAAGCCAGAAGTCCTGACCAAGCCTGTGGACGATCTGTACGGCATCGTCAAGGATGAGTTCCAAGCATTGGATCCTGAACTTCTAAAGGGAATTATCATCACCAAGAGCTATAACTCCACCGCAGTGGAAATTAACTACGAAGGGACTTGGGCTAACGGCAAAACTGGCATCCCCATTTTCTCCATCGAAGATATGTATGCCGGAACCCATTTGCTGCAAACCGGTCTTTCCCAAATGGGCGTCATTCCCACCATCGCTTATGATGCCAACATCTACATTTCCCCAGGCCTTGCCACCACCGACGAAAACGGTCAAATCATCGAAGACCGCGCCCGTCTTGCAATTCGTGCCCTTGTCCGCCTGATTCAGGTCATCTGCAAGTACGCCCATAACTAGAGTATTCCCCAGCGTGATTCAGGGCGTCAGGCTAACAAGGTGGACTCCCCATCTGGGCTTGCCCAGGTGGGGGCCCACCCTGATCTAATAATCCCATCTAATCTCAATTTCTTTTTAGGCCGCCACTAATGGCGGTTATTTTGAAAGGTATTACCGCATGCCATTTATGCTATTATAGGAGTAATAAAGTGCCTTTAGGTGTTGCCGGGAGGAGAGTAATTGTGGAGAGAAGTGCAGAGATTGCCTGCCTGTTAAAGTATATGAGCGACAATCCTATTCCTGTGGGTTCCGGCGCCGCCAGTGAGATCCTTAGCATGGAAGGGTTCCAGGTCAGCGAGGCTACCGTTGGCAGGTTGCTGAGGCAAATGGACTTACAGGGATTTACCCAGCGCTTGGGTTTTAAGGGACGTACGCTGACGGATAAGGGTAGGGATTATATTACCCACCTGGCGGACAGGGAAAACCGCCAGCACTATTCAAATACACTGGCAGAAATAGTCCGCTCCCAGAGCTTGGATGACCTGTTAGACACCTTGGTGGCTCGTCGAGCCATTGAACGGGAAATCGCCCGTCTGGCCGCTGAGAACATTACGCCAGAGCAGGCCAAGGGGTTGCGGGTTATCATCGAGGAGTACGAATCCGCCCAGGGAGACCGGGTGGCTGACGGTGATGTCGCCTTTCATCAGGCCCTGGCAACTGTTGCCGGCAACAAGGTGCTCAAGGCTGCCCTGGACCTCATCCGCAAAGACGCCCAATTGTCCCCGGTGCTTGGCTACATCCGCGAACAATTGCATCGCAAGGTGTTCTCGGATCACAAACAGATCTATGATGCCGTTACCGCCAAGGATTCCTTGGCGGCGGAACTGGCCATGGTCAACCATATTGAAAATCTCATTGCCGACGTACAGAAGTACTGGACTAAGGGCCAGTAATCAGTATATCCCTGTCTGCCTTGAGCAAGCTAGAGACAGAATAGCGAACAGGAGGCTGTTTGATGAGCAAAGATTTGGACCGCGTTGTCGACGCCCTGGATATAGAGACTTTTATTGTCTGCCGGGACGAAGGGGAAGGCATGGAAACCATGCGCAGGATAATGGGGGATATAGGACTCAAGGACATCGATATCGTCTTTTGTCAGCACCTTGGCCCCGGCGCCCGGGTCCGGGCCCGGGGTTATATTTTCCGCTCTGGTGACAGATATGGCTGGCTAAAGGAGGCTGAATAATGACTACGCCTAGAAAAGTTGTTCTGGCCCCCCTGGACCCGGTCCACGACATTGGACTGAAGATGATCCGCCGGGGCTTGGAGCAGGCGGGACATCAGACCTGGTTATTCCCCCCGGACTATTCCCCCCAGGAGATTGTCAATGGCATTATTGAACATAAGGCAGATGTTGTTCTCATCAGCCGTACCCTGGGCTATGGAGTGGAAGAGATCCTGGCCAAATTCGTCGACCTGGTGGATGCCACAGGCATTCGTAGCAGTGTAAAGCTGGGCGTGGGCGGAATGGCCATTCGCTCGGAGCTGGCTGCTGAGCTGGGTTTTGATGCCGGCTTTGGCCCGGGAACACCCATTGAGGCCGCTGTAGCCTTTGTCGAGGGTCGGGGATACATTCCCCCCCGTTCCGGCGCTAGGCAAGACAAGTATGACGTGGTGGCTAATTCCCCGTATGCTTGGAAAAATACCGCTATCAAGGGAATGCTGGACGAAATTGCCCAGCAAATAATCGCCTGGGTAGCTAGTAGAACCAGCCCTGGAATAGAACGGGCAAGGCTGAGGGAGGAGATTATCAGTCAGGAAAGTATGGGGCGGGATGTTTCTGCCCTCAAGCAGGAGTATACCCGCCTCTCCGACACAGTTATTGCCGACTCTTACCTCAAGGGGACAATCCATCCCCAAACCCGGCGTCTGGAGCAGTCGGAGTTGAATTCCCTCCGGGAGTATGTAGAGCGGACCAAGGCGCGGATGAGTCCCACAGAGCTGCGGCACAGCTTGGCAACCCCCGGGGTCTTTGCTCAATATGGCACCGGTTGCCCTTTTATGGACATTGCCCATATCAAGGTGGCTGAAGCCTGGGGCGCCGATGGCGTGATTCATTTTGACCCGTCCTGGGGCGCCAGGACGGAAGGTCTTATGGAGGGATATCTCACCCACCAGCAGGACGGTTCTGTTATAACTCCTGAGAACCTGCGGGCAATAAAAGATGCCCTGCAACCCTCGACGCTGTGGCAGGTGAGGGCCCATCGGGGCTTAAACACCCCCGAGACTGTTGTGCTGGCAGGAAACTCCGGCGCCGACCTGACCAAGATCAATATCTGCTATGGGGCCCTGGGAGCAGGTACCGAGCCCGCTCGCCTGACGGTGGATGGCGTCGAGTCCATCAAGTTAGCGGCAAAGTATAATTTGCCCTTCGACGTCGTCACCAATGAGGAATTATGTGGCGTCCCAGCCCACAAGGCCTTTGCCGGCATGCTCATCGTCGCCAACTTAGGGCTGGCTCTGGGGGCAAAACCCATCCTCCAACCCCTCTTTTGCTATTCCCCCGAGGTAATGATTAACGAGACCATGAAGGATAATTATATAGACTTTAACGCCGCCAAGATTATGGCATTGCGCGAAATTGTCGACGCACCCATCTGGCCCGGGGCCCCCATCG